>JAHBVU010000020.1 GCA_019637315.1 Gemmatimonadales bacterium | reverse complement strand
CTCAAGCTCAACCACCCGAACGTCTGCGGCCTGCTGGCCTACGGCGAGGCCAATACGCTGCCGTACCTCGTAATGCCCTTCCTCGAAGGCGAAACGCTCGCGGCCCGGGAAAATCGAACCGGCCCGATGCCAGCCGCGCAGGCCGTGCCGATCCTGGTTCAGATTGCCCACGGCCTCCAGCACGCGCACGATCAGGGCATCCTGCATCGCGACCTCAAACCCGAGAATGTCATGCTCGTCCCGGAGGCGGCTCGGGAGCGCGCCGTCGTGATGGATTTCGGCCTTGCCAAAGAACGGATTGCGGGCGGCGAGATCTCCAAGCTGACGGCAACGGGCATCGTGCTCGGCACACCCGAGTTCATGAGCCCGGAACAGATTCGGGGCAAGGCGATCGACCATCGGAGCGACATCTTTGCGCTCGCCGTACTGGGCTTCGAGCTCCTGACCGGGGAGCTGCCCTTCGACGGGACCAACGCACAGGAAACGATGCTCAACCACCTGACCGGGAAGCCGCGCCGACTCCGCAGCGTCTATCCCGGCGCGTCCGAAGGGCTCGATCAGGTAATTGGGAAAGCCATGGAGCACGACCCGGCGTCGCGCTTCAAGTCGATGCGAGAGTTCGCCGACGCTCTGGCGGCCACCATCCGCGAGCATCGTTAGGCAGTCGACAACCACCGTTCCGACAATCAGGGATCAGCTATGCCACGCATCCGAATGACGCTGCGATCGATGGCCGTGTTTGCCGCCTGCTGGGCGTTGCCCGCCCACGCCCAGACCGTCGCGGTGACCGGGGGCACCGTCATCGACGCCACCGGCCGCGCCCCGATCCCGGATGCCGTCGTGCTGATTCGGGACGGGAGGATTGCGGCGGTGGGTCCGGCGGCTGCCGTCACGATCCCGACCAACGCGACCCGGATCGATGCCCGAGGAGGCTATGTCATTCCCGGACTGATGGATGCGAATCTCCACCTCTACCTCAACGGCGACCTCGAGACCCTGATCCGCTACGAGGGACGCTACCACGACATCATTATCGAGGCCGCGCAAATCGCCCTGCGGGCGGGGCTTACGACGGTGTTCGACACCTGGGGCCCCCGCGCACCGTTGATTCGCGCGCGCGATGAGATCAACGCCGGGCGGGTACCCGGCTCCCGCTTCTACATCGCCGGTAACATCATCGGCTTTACCGGCCCGCTGGGCGCGGATTTCCGACTGCCGTCCGCTGCGCACGCCAGCCGGGCCTTCGTCCAGCGTACCAACGCCCTGTGGGAGGATGGCACCGGACGGGAGCTGCTCTGGCTCACCCCGGACTCAGTCCGTCAGGTCATTCGGGGCTATACGAAGCTCGGCGTCGACTTTCTCAAGTTCGGCGGCAGCGGACACGTCGACATGAACCTGATTTCGTTTTCGGAACGGGTCCAACGCGCCATCGTCGAAGAAGGTCACCGGGCCGGGATGACCGTTCAGGCCCACACGACATCGGTCGAGAGTCTCGACATGGCCATCGAAGCCGGGGTCAACATCGTCACCCACGGAGATATCTCGGGCCCGACCCAGGCCATCCCCGAGGTCACCCTCCGCAAGCTGACCGACCGCAAGGTTGCCGTGTCGGCGCTGCCCGTGACCCAGCGGCACCTCGATGCCATGACGCCGGACGGCATCCTCACGCCCTACATGAAGATCGGCCGCGACAACATCCGGAACATGATTCGCGCCGGTGTGACACTGCTCATGTCGACCGATGCCGGCATCGAGAACCCGATCCTGCTCAGCGAGTCAGGCTCGCTCGCCACCGATACGGTCGACTCCAGAACCAAACTCGGCGAAGGACACTTCAACGCACTGGTGGCTTTCGAAGAGGCCGGCATGGCGCCTATGGAGGTGCTCCGCTCGGCCACCAGTCATGTGGCCCGGGCCTACCGACTGGAACAGGAAATCGGCACCCTCGAACCGGGGCGGCGCGCCGATCTCGTCATCCTCGATGCCGACCCGCTGGCCAGCGCGCGAAACTACCGGCGGATCCGCACCGTTATCAAAGACGGAGTGACCGTCGATCGGTCCAGCTTGCCACGCAACCCGATCATCAGTGCGCTGGTTCCGCCACCTGCCGGGAAGTGATCATGATTCGCATCACCGTTGGCGACCTCGTTCTGACCGCGCAGCTCGAACGAGAGCGCGCGCCCCGATCGGTCGCGGCATTTCTGGGCCTGCTGCCACTGACCGGCTCGCTGCTGCAGGCCCGCTGGAGCGGCGAAGCAGCCTGGGTACCGTACGGCGATCTCGAAACCGGGGTGGGCGAGGAGAATGCCACGGACCAGCCAGCCCCGGGGCAGATCCTGCTGTACCCCAAGGGCATCAGCGAGACCGAGATCCTGTTCCCGTACGGCACCACCGTTTTTGCCAGCAAGTTCGGTCGCCTCCGCGGTAACCATATCCTGACGGTCGTCGAGGGGCTCGACCTCCTGCCAGAAATCGGGCGTCGAGTCGTCTGGGAGGGGGCCCAACCGATCCGCTTCGAGGCCTGATCCTCCCCGCTCGACCCCCCCGTTGCAACTATTTCGACCTGTCGCCCGTCTAAAGGAGCATGGCCGACCCTCGCTCCGATGTTCTCCAGGGCACCCTGGAGATGCTGATCCTCAGGCTGCTCTCTGCCGAGACGTCCCACGGCTGGGGTCTTTCGTTCCGACTCCGGCAGGTTTCGGGTGACGTGTTCGATGTCAATCAGGGCTCCCTCTACCCCGCCTTGCAGCGGCTGCTCCGCCGCGACCTGATCCGTGCAGAATGGCGACCCAGCGAGAACAACCGCCGGGCCCGGTACTACCACCTGACTCCGGCGGGGCGCCGAGCGCTCGACTCCGCTGTTGCCGACTGGCGCCGCTCAGCCGGAGCGGTCGAGCGCGTCCTTCGCTTCGCCTGAGGTTCTCATGGCCTGGTCCTCCATTCGTTCGGCTCTCGAGGCGCTGATAGGGCGACGCCGAGCCGATCGCGAGCTCGCCGAAGAGATCCGCCACCATCTGGATCTCGAAACGGAGTACCGGATCGATCAGGGTGAGGCGCCCAAGGATGCCCGACAGACGGCAATCCGTGCTTTCGGCAACACGACCAGGGTGGCCGAGGAGGTGCGAGACGAGCGGGGTGGCAGCCGGATCGAGTCTGTGCTCAAGGATCTTGCCTTTGCCATTCGTTCGCTCCGCCGCGACGCAGGCCTGACGACCATCGTCGTGCTCGCCCTCGGCGTCGGCATCGGCGCAGCAACTGCGCTGTTCGCGGTGGTGCGCAGCGCGCTCCTCACGCCGCTGCCGTACGAGAACCCTGCCGGTATCGTCACGGTCTGGAGCGCATGGAAGGACGTCGATCGCACCTGGCTCTCGTACGATGAGTACGAAGCGTGGCAAGCCGAGATACCCGCCTTTGCCAGCATCGCTCTGTTCGCGAGCGGCGCGGTCAATCTCACCGGCGGCGACCAGCCGGAACGGGTTCGCAGCGCCCAGGTGGGGGCCGACCTGTTCCGCGTCCTGGGGGTGACCCCGATTCGCGGCCGCGGGTTTACCGAGGACGAGGACCGGCCGGGCGGCCCGGCCGTTGCCGTGATCAGTCATGAACTGTGGTCTCGACGATTCGGCGCCGACCCGGCGATCGTCGGCGGCACCATCGAGGTCAACGGAGCGAGCGCATCGCTCCTTGGTGTCCTGCCTCCCGGCTTCAAGCTGCCGCTCGATTTCGGCGCCGACGGAGCCACGGATGTCTACCTGCCGCTGGCAACCGATGCTGCGCAGCAAGGTGCAGTCCCCGGGCCCGCCATGAACCCGGGAGGCGGCAGCCACAACTTCTATGCGGTGGCACGCCTGGCCCCAGGCGCGACGGCGGCGCAGGCCGACGCGCAGCTGCGTGAACGGGTTGCCGGGTTCGTCCGCGACAACATCTACACCGCCGCCTTCGGGTTCCGCGCCTTCACGATTCCGGTCGACGACCTCGTGAGCGGCGAGGTCCGCCAGCCGCTGCTCGTCCTGCTCGGCGCCGTGGGCATCGTGCTGCTGATCGCTTGCGCCAACGTGGCCGGCCTGCTGCTCGTGCGCGGCGAGCGGCGGCGGCGTGAGCTCGCCGTCCGTACCGCATTGGGCGCCGGACAGGCCCGCCTCGTACGGCTCCTCTTCATCGAAACCGGCGTGCTCGCCGCGGCCGGCGCGGTTGCCGGCATCGTGATCGCCTGGCTCACCGTTGCCGCCATCCGGCAGCTCGGAATGACGTCACTGCCGCGCGTAGCGGAGGCGCGGATCGATCCGCTTCTCCTGGGCGTCGCGCTCCTGATCGCCACACTGACCGCCATTCTCACCGGCATTCTGCCGTCGCTGCAGGTGCGCCAGCTCGACCCGGCCGACGAGCTGCGTGAGTCCGGCCACCGCGCGTCAGCAGGCAAGGGCCGATTGCGCTGGCGCCAGACGCTGGTCACGGCGGAGATTGCCCTTGCAGTGGTACTCGTCACGGGTGCGGGGCTGCTGGTGCGCACCGTCCGGAACCTGCTGGCGCTCGACCCGGGTTTCGATCCGCGTGGCGTACTGACCATGCGCCTGTCGACCCCGTCGACCTGGTACGGCGACTCCGCAGCGGTGGCGGGGTTCTGGAATACGCTGACGGCTGAAGTCGGCCGGATTCCGGGAGTCCGCTCGGTCGGTGCGGTGCGTCTCCTCCCCCTCGCCACGGATATGGGCGACTGGGGCATGGCCGTCGAAGGCTATACCCCGCCGCCAAACCAGGGCACCCCGGGCGACTGGCAGATCGTGACGCCAGGTGGGCTCGAGGCAATGGGCTATCGCCTGCTCGAAGGACGCCTCCTCGACAGCGGCGACGACCTGAACGGGCCGCTCGCAATGGTCGTGAATCGGACCTTCGTCGATCGCTACCTGGGGGGACGCTCCGCGCTGGGCACCCGCGTTCTGATCGGCAGTTCACTAGGTCTTGCCGCGCCTCCTTACCATATCGTCGGCGTGGTCGAGGACGTTCACCACAACACCCTGAAGAGCACCATCAAACCCGGCTTCTACGTGACCGTCGCTCAGTTCGCTCGGGCACCGGGCAGCACGATTCGCAGCTTGAGCCTGGCCATCCGAACCGACGGCGATCCCAAGGCCCTCATCGCTCCAGTGCGCAACGTTGTACGTCAGGTCGACCCGCGGCTTCCGATCTCGGAGATCCGCACCATGGAGGAGATCGTGGGTGCGTCGATTGCCGCGCCGCACTTTGCGATGCGCTTACTGAGCAGCTTTGGCATCATCGCACTCGGCCTCGCGGCAATCGGGATCTTCGGGATCGTCTCCCACGCCGTTGCCGTCCGCCGCCAGGAGTTTGGCATTCGCGCAGCACTCGGCGCGCCACCGATCGAACTGCTCCGCGCCGGACTGTGGCCGGGCCTCCGACAGACCGCGGCCGGTATCGCGATCGGCACCGCGCTCGCGCTCGGACTGACCGGTCTCCTGAGCCGAGTACTCGAGGGCGTCAGCCCCACCGATCCGCTGACATTCGTTGCCGTGATCCTGTTGACCGGTTTGGTGGCCTTCATCGCGAGCTTCCTGCCGGCAGTTCGGGCGGCGCGGGTGCCCCCGGGCAGCGTGCTCCGCGGCGACTAGGCGCGACGATCACACATGGGGCGTCCGACCACCACCGACGCCCTTGCGCCCGCCCCGCCCGAACCTAAGTTGAAAGGTGATTCCAGAAACGGCTTGCCCGATTCATACTGGAGCTCCCCATGAACGATCGCGACGTATCTCACCAGTCCCCGACCCTCGACAACGAGTCGAACGCCGAGTCCTCCCAGCCGGCACCACGGCTCCCGTACTCGTCACCCGAGATTCTGGACATCGGATCAGGAACGGGCCTGACCGGCTGGTCGTCTGCCGGCCCGTTCCATGACGGAAGCTCTGAGCAGGGGCGCAGCTGGAAGCAGTAGCGTCTCCCTCTCACTACCTGGCACGCCAGCCCTGTGTCCGAGGCGCAGCAGGACCGGCCGTCGGCGCGCTGGGAGGCATCACCACACGTCAGGTGGCTCGATTCGGGTGATCTCGTCACCATTCTCTGCCTCCGGTCGGGGTCCTATCTCAGCCTGACCGGCTCGGCCATGGCAATGTGGTCCGGGATCACAGCCGGGAACGATCGCAGTTCTCTAGGTGCGCAACTCACCACTCGGTTCGATGTCGAGCCCGATCGGCTTGCCGCCGATCTGGACCGGTTCATCAGCGACTGCGAACAGCGGGGCCTGATTCGCCCAGCCGCAGCCCCCGCCGGCAACGGCACTCGTGACATTCCGCCTGTCAACCACGCACGGAGGCCGCGAATCCTCCATCTCCTGCCGGCTTCCCTCCATGCCTGGCTCGCCTGTCTTCGAACCAGCCTCAGCCTGGCGGTCGGTGGTCTGCCCTCCGCCTACGCCGGAGCAACCGCGCGCGCGGCTGCCGGCGCGCGCGGGTCGGCAGATCCGCCTCCTGTCGAGCGCCTGCTGGCTGCATTCCGCCGTGCCGAGATGTTTCTCATCTCCCGACGAGGCCGGAACGACTGCCTGCCCCGCTCGCTGGCGCTCTATTCGTTTCTGCGCGAGCGCGGCTGTGCCATCCGCCACGTCATCGGCGTCTGCACCAGCCCCTTCATCGCCCACGCATGGGTTGAACTCGGCGACACACCGCTGCTCCACCAGCCCCACGAGGTCGCCCGATTCACCCCGATCGCCGTTCTCCAGTAACCCCGTCCGAACCGCGGGGAGCATCCGAGCCGGTCCGCTTCGCGGGACAACTCCACCCGGACGGGCGCCTCGTCTGGTTCGCACGACCCGACCCGGTCGTCACGACGATCAATGGCCGTCCGTTCTTCGTGATGGCCGCAGGCGCCATCACCAACGCACGAGACCTCCCGCAACCCACCCATTCGTCAGACCCGCCCGCCCGCCAGATCGCAGGTGCCTACGCGAAGTGGGGACCTGATCTGAGCCGGCATGTGCTGGGGCAGTACGCCGCAGCGCTGGTTGACCGAGAGCGGCGCAGCGTCCTGCTGCTTCAGGACAGTCTCGGAATCCAGCAGGCGTTCTACACCGTCACGGATGGCGTGGCCTCGTTCGCGTCTCGCCTGAGCGATCTGGTCGCGATGATCGGGCCGGTCGCCCTCGACCACGCGTATCTCGCCGATGCCATCGCGACCGCCTCCCTGGCATCCGAACGGACGCCATATCTTGGTGTCTCACGCCTGATGGCTGGCCAAACCTGGCAATGGTCTCCAGAACGGCCACCCGCAAAAGGGCGACCATGGGCTCCGCCTGCCGCGCAACTGCTGACCCGCCACGCCCGAGAGGCCGACTGGGCGGAGGGTCTGCGAGACATTCTGACGGGTGCGATCGAGCGCCACGTGCCGGAGAGCGGGAACACTTGGTGCGAGCTGTCCGGTGGACTCGATTCAACCTCGGTCGCTGCGCTGGCTGGCAGGCTTGGTCGTCGCGTCGAGGCGATCACCTTCGTGAGTCGCTCAGGCTTGTCCGGCGGGACGGACGATACGCTATCGTCCCACGCCGCTGCGGTGCTGGGAATCAATCGCCACACGATCGATATCGACGAGTATCCGCCTTTCCATACTGTCCCCGATCGCTTCGCAGCTGAACCCGGGACCGAGATTCATCGGGCTCAGCGCGATGCCTATACTCGCATCCTGCACCAGCACGGCGTTACGACGCTGCTCACCGGCGTTGGCGGAGACGTGGCCTTCGGATCGGAGGACTGTCCTCCACTGCACCTGGCAGACGAGCTGCTGGCCGGCCGCCTCCCCGGCTTCCTCCGTGAGCTGCGCACCTGGATGTCGGGAGACCCGGCCGCCCGCCCCGCGACGTTCTGGATTCGCAACTGGGTGCTCCCGGTCATCTCGAGGCAGGTTCGGCGGCAGCGGGGGTTCGGGGTAGGTGCGCTTCATTCTCCACTGCCTGCCTGGATTCGTCGGGACTACCTCCAGCGGCATGGTACGCCGAGGGCGAGCCGTCCGGGGCCGGTCGGCCTCGTCGACACGACGGGACTACCTCTGGGACGGGCAATCCTCTGGGAGGAGGCCTTCCTTCAGGCCGCCGTCATCGGGGAAACCGACTCAGCCGAGCGAACCACCTGCACGAGTCACCCGTTGCTCGATCGGCCGTTCCTCGAGTTTGCCTTGATGATGCCTCATGGCTTGCGCCGAACTGCGGGATTGGATCGCGTCCTGCAACGTCGGATCATGAGGGGTATCCTGCCGGAGCCTGTTCGTCTGAGACGAGACAAAGGATCCAATCAGGCCGCCTTCGACTCGGGTCTTCGGAACAGTCGTCCGTGGTTCTCCCTGCTGACCTATGCTCCACTCCTGGCAGACTTGGGTATCGTCGATGGCATTGCCTGGGCCAACGAGGTGCGCCGGGCCAGCGCCGGCGTTGTTGAGTCGGCACCTCATTTCTTCATGGCGGCGACCATGGAGTGCTGGCTGCAGCGACTGCAGCTGGGTGTCCCGGCAATGGACTTTCAGCCCAATCTGGAGCCGCCCTTGTAGGCGCGCTTGCGGGCGAACGTATGGCGCCACGACCTGCGGTCTGGGCAGATTACTGCAACCGCTGAGGCACCATCGCGTCAGCTGACGCCGCAGGCAGGACATGGGTCATCGAATCGTTCTCACCAGCTTCGGCTCCTATGGCGACGTCTTTCCCTACGTTGGCCTCGCGCTCGAGCTCCGCGCGCGCGGTCATCATCCGGTCCTCGCCATGCCGGGCTACGCCCGCGATCTGGTCGAGCGCGAGGGGCTCGAGTTCCATGCCGTCCGGCCGGACGGCGACCTGAACGACATCGCGACCATCGCCCGCATCATGGACCCGGCCCGCGGGACGGAGTATCTGATTCGTGAGATCATGATGCCCGCACTGGCGGACTCCGAGGCGGATATCGCGCCGCTGCTCGCCGATGCGGACCTGGTGGTGACCCATCCCTTGTCGTTTGCCGCCGTCTACTTGGCCGAGAAGGCCGCGATCCCCTGGGTTTCGACAGTCCTGGCGCCGATTTCGTTTCTTTCGCGCTACGATATGCCGGTTGCCCCGGGCGCACCGTGGACCAAGGGTCTCGAGGCTATTCCCGGCGTCGCCAGTCTCTTCACCCGGCTGGGCAAGGCAATGACGCGCCGTTGGGTCCGCCCCGTCGAGGACCGTCGCCGTGCCCTGGGTCTCCCGACAACGCTCAACCCGCTGGCCGAAGGACAGCATTCCCCGGCAGCCGTTATCGCGCTGTTCTCGAGCGTGCTGGCCGAGCCGAAGCCCGACTGGCCAGAGAACGTAACGGTAACTGGGGCCGTGCAGTACAACGGCGTCGATGCGGAGCAACCACTGTCCGCCGCGCTGATCGATTTCCTGGCGGCGGGCCCGGCGCCAGTTGTTTTCACCCTGGGAAGTGCGGCCGTGGCTGCCGCCGGGACCTTCTTCGAGGAGAGCCTGGCTGCGGTTCAAATCCTTGGTGTTCGAGCAGTTCTGCTGGTCGGTGCGCATGCGGGGAACCAACCCATCGGCACCGTCCCCGATACCGTGCGTCTCGAGCCCTATGCCCCTCATGCAGCTCTTTTCCCTCATGCGGCGGCCATCGTCCATCAGGGTGGGATCGGCACCCTGCATCAGGCCCTGCGATCCGGTCGACCCATGCTGACCGTGCCGTTCTCTCACGATCAGCCGGACAACGCTCATCGAGTTGCCCGGTTGGGGTGTTCGCGCACCCTGCTACCCTCCCGGTATCGGGCCAGGCGCGTCGCCCGCGAACTGCGCCGACTGCTCGACGACCCGATCTGCCATGACAGGGCTCAGGCGGTGGCGGCGCAGGTCCGCGCCGAGGGAGGCGCCAGCGCCGCGTGCGACGTGATCGAGTCGCTGCTTCCCCGCTGACTTACCCTCTCTTGCGCCCTCTCTGATCGCGCCGCACCTTCTGGGGTCCGGCCATCTCGGCCGGCCTTCCCCTCCCAGGAGGCAGTGATGGTTTCATTGGCTTCGCTGTGGCTTCCGATCCTCGTTTCCGCGGTTGCAGTGTTCATTGCGAGCTCTGTGATTCACATGGTGCTCACCTATCACAACTCCGACGTGCGTCGCGTGCCCGACGAGGATGGCGTGCGTGCCGCGCTCCGGCCGTTCGCGATTCCGCCGGGAGACTACGTCATGCCGCGGGCTCAGAGCTCCGCCGAGATGCGCTCAGCCGAGTATCTCGAGAAGCTGAACCAAGGCCCGGTCATCCAGATGACGGTGATGCCGAACGGTATGTTCAACATCGGGAAGCAACTGGGACAGTGGTTCATCTTCTGTATCGTGGTGGGAATCTTTGCCGCGTATGTTGCAGGGCACGTCCTGCCCCCTGGCGAAGCATACCTGCGCGTCTTCCGGATCACGGGAGCTGTTGCCTTTGCCGGTTACGGCCTGGCTCAGATCCAGCAGTCGATCTGGTTCAACCGGAGCTGGACGACGACACTCAAGTCCCTTTTTGACGCTCTGATCTTCGCCGCACTCACTGGCGGCGTCTTCGGTTGGCGCTGGCCGGCAGCGTAACATCTCCGTGGGCGGCTGATCGGCACCGGCGCGGTGCCGATCAGTTCCTGGGTAGCCTAACCCGGCAGGATATTGGCGTTGAGGCGGAACAGATTGGTAGGGTCGTACTTTGTCTTGAGCCGGCTCAGACGGGCAAAGTTCCCTCGATAGTTGGCCTCGATGGCTGAGCGCTCTTCTCCCGACAGATCGTTGACGTAAAAGCCGTTGGTAAAGGGCTCAACGACTTTCCAGTACTCGCGGGCATATGCCAGATGCGGAGCTGCCGGCGCCTTGGGTGACCATCCCACCGCGGCAAGGATGGTCTGCTCCGCGTCCCGGTTGGCAAAGGCGGTCGCGGACTCTGCCACCCGGCCGATAGCGCCGCCGCACTGAGCCGCGAAGACCATCGTCAGGCGATCCGGACGTCCTTCGAGCGCACGGGATATCTCGGCGGCCATCCGTGAGTCGATGTTGCGAGTAAAGCCGCTCTTGAGGTACATCGAGAGCGCGCGAGGATCGGTGTTATCGTCCGCTTTCTGCGCTGTGACATAGGGCATTGTCTTACGGGCATCAGCGACGGGCCGACCCAGCTTGGCCAAGGGCGCCATGGCGCGACTGGCATCTCGCTCCGGCCCCGAGTAGCAGACCTCGAGCAGCACGTTTCCCTCACCACCGCCAGGCGGAAGGGTCTGCACGATGCCGAGAAAGAGATCGTCGGGAGCCCTGACGGTGTACTCCCCGTACAGCTCCCAGGCATCCCGTGCCTTGGAGTAGGGATAGACCAAGCCCCCGCTGATGACGTCCCGCTGCATGGGATGGAGGGCAAACGTGAACGCCGTCACGATGCCGAAGTTCCCGCCACCGCCGCGCACGCCCCAGAAGAGATCCGCATTCTCGTTTGCATCGGCGCGGAGCAGTCGGCCATCCGCCGTGACGACTTCGACCCCGACCAGATTGTCGACCGAGAGGCCGTACCGTCTTGCCAGGCGCCCGAAGCCGCCTCCGGTCGTGAGGCCTCCAACGCCGGTGTGCGACACCGTACCGAGCGGAGTGACCAGACCGTGCGGTGTGGTGGCGGCATCGACAGCGCCCAGCAGGTTGCCACCAGCAACGACAGCACGTCGCGCTGTCGGATCCACCCGCACGGAACGAATCCGCTGCAGGTCAATCATCAGGCCGCCATCGCAGGTCGATTGTCCTGAGAAGCTGTGGCCGCCGCATTTCACGGCAAGCAACAGTCCATACTCACGCGCGAACTGCACTGCCCGTCGAACCGCATCGACGTCACCGGGCTGCGCAATCAGGGCCGGCCGCTTGTCGATGGCCGGATTGAGGATGTGACGCGCGGTCTCATACCCCTCGCTTCGCGCATGCAGCAGTCGCCCCTCCAACCCCTGTGCTAGCTCCCGCACGGCCATGCCGCGCAGGGTGACCTTCCGACCGTCACCCGTTACTGCCTCGATGTCACCCGGATCCTGACGTACCCGCTGCCAGACCCCGGACTCAGAAAGTCCGGGAATCGAGATGGTGGCCAGCGTAGAACCGACGAACGCGCGCCGTTTCATGGGCCTGCCTTGAACTGTGGGGGAACCGTGAACTTACCCGCCAGTTTGACGCCCCGCCAGACGAGGGAAGCTGGCGGGGCAGACCAGGCTTGTCAGGAGCCGCCGGCCGTGGCGCAGGTGGTGAGCCGTTGCCACTGGTGCGGCACGCCGATCAGTGTTTTGGCGACCGGCTGCGCAACCAGGTATCGAGGTCTCCCAAGGTAGGGACTATGTCGATGCCTGCTTGCGGAGACTGGCGCGGCGCGCCGCCGCCCCCTACCACGAGTGACACCGAGTCGGGCAACTGATCGCGCAGCTCGACCAGCGCCCGCGGGGTCTCCCGACGCCGAGGCGGCGCGAAGCTGAGGCCGACGGCCTCGAGCGCGACCTCCCGCGCGAGGGACACGATCTGCCCGGGTGGCGTGTCGACACCCAGTATCAGGCCGCGACGACCAGTCAACGCTACGACGAGCGCGGCCATTTGCAGGCCGAGCCCGTGCAGCTCACCCGGCAGGGTGGCCAGCGCGAGGACCGGGCCGCGGGCGCGCTCGTCATACGGGGCCCGAACCATCCGCAGGAAATCTCCGAGACACATCGAGGCGAAGTGTTCATGGCGAACGTCGAGCACACCTCGAGCCCAGGCGTCGCCGACCGCGGCGAGCAGCGGGGCCGCCCGATGCTCGAGAAAGGTGATCGGGCCGAATCGCGCCCAGTCGGTTTGAAAGGCGCGGCGGAGTCGATCCGCGTCGAACCGATGAATTGCATCGAGAAACTCACTGACGTTCTCGGGCGACGGCACCGTGTCAGGCGTGTCGGGCTCGGGCAAGCCGGGCACCGCAGCGAGCAATGCTTCGAGGGCAGTCTCCGACGCCCCAACCACCTCGGCCGCCCGGTGTCCGCGGGCAAGGGCCTGTGACATCAGTCGAAGACGCGAGACGGTGGCCATCGGGTAGACGCGGTGCCCTGACGGTTTCCGCTCGGCAACGGGGTAACCATACCGCCGCTCCCAGGTCCGAATCGTCTCGGTCGGGACGCCGGTCGCGGCCGACAGAGCGCCGATCGACAACGCACCGTTATTTGGAGGAACCATCACGTCGAGCTGCTCGCGGTGTCAGGACAGGACGGACCCGGATCGTGCCGGGTGTGATGCAATTGTAGCGGCGGCGGGCTCGTTTTGCCTGCCGTACTCCATGGGGCACGGCTCGGGCGCCGCCACCCTCGCGGCGCCCGACCCGACCCGACTTACTCGGCCGTCAACCACCGGCGGTGACTCGCCTTCCAGTTGAGGCCGTAGTATACCGCCGCGAGCCCGACCAGGGCGTACACCAGGCTGCTCAGGGCGTTCTTGGCTCCGAACCCGCCGGCTCCTGTCACGGCTGCGACGAGGTCGAAGTTCGCTACTGCCACCAGGCCCCAGTTGAGACCACCGACCACCAACAGTACTGCGGCAAGGATATCGAGCGCCCGCATGACGACCTGACCTTCCAGAGTTTAGAAGTTGAATCGGAAACCGGCGGTTACCGGCCACACCCAGGCATTCGAGGTGCCCAGCTCACTCTCTTTGCTGAACGCAATGTCGCCCTGCGGAGAAAGCACGAACGCCACTGACGGATTGAAGTTGTACGCCAGCTTGGCACCAGCGTTGATGGCGGGGTACGTGAACGACTCGGGGGCGCCCTCGACGCTGAAGTTCACCAGACCTGCACCCAGGTTGAGCATCACGTTCCAGCCCCGCTCACGGTACGGCGTCACGGCGTAGCCGAGCTTGGCAACCAGGTGCGTCGTCTTGATGTCGACCAGACCGGTGGCCTTGTCCTTATGCATGCCATAGTCGAACTCACCGAGCAGAGCCCACTTGGGCGAGAGCTGATAACCGATCGTTCCGCCGAAGGACGCTCCGGTCTTGGCGACGTCGGCGATGTCGAAGGTGGGGACGACCGCGCCACCTCGTGCCTCCAACATGACCTTCGGGCCCTGCGCCTGGGCCGCGAGCGGCGCAGCGACCATGAGGGCACCGGTCGCAACCAGGGGAAACCAGGCTTTCATACGAACATCTCCTGAAATGGACGTTTTTGACTCACATCGGCCACTGCCGGCTGACGTGAATAGGATAATAACAAGTTTTGAACAGGTTTGCAAGAGACGGCTGGGCGGCGGGGCGAAAAGGCCCCGCCCTCGTCCTTCAAGAAACGGATGCTAGCGGGATGGAGAGGTCACGTCGTAGTGCAGCTCTGCCATGCCAGGACCGACTCGTCGAACAGAACGGAGTTGGAGAGCGGGACTTTCGATCCTTCGAGGCAGCAGCGGCCGACCCGACCCCAACGTGACTGAGCCGATCTGAACGATCAGTTCGTCGAGCAGGCCCACATCGAAGAACTGACCGACGAGATCGCCTCCCCCGACGATCCAGATATTCTTCGAACCTGCCTGCGCAGCCATCTCCTGATGAACGGGCCTCACATCACCCGATACGAACCGAATCTGAGCGTCCGGGGGTGCGGGCAGCCGACGACGGCTGAAGACCCAGACGGGCTGCGTGTAGGGCCAAGGTGCCTGATCCTCCGCGCCAGGTTTGACGACGTGCTGTAACAACCACTGATAGGTCGCGGACCCCATCGCCAGCGCACCAACCTCGGCAATGAACGCGGGGTACCCGGTATCCTCGAGACGAGCCAGCGGGAAAAGCCAGTCTAGCGAATGGTCATCCGTCGCGATATAGCCGTCCAGCGTCGTCGCGGTAAAGTACTGTGTCTTCATTGACAGACTCGATTTCAGCGTGAGATCTCAACCACCCGGCTACCAAAGGCGTTCTGAGCCACGCCGGCGGCGGAGCGCAGCAACCATGACCACGACCACAGCGTCGCGATCCACGCCACCGCTCGCGGGGTGACTCGAGTCGCATCGATCATGCTGGGCAGCGCATCCGCAGGTTCACCCCAAGGCGCCAATCGGATGGCGCCGGAGAAAGTCGATCACTGCCTGGATGGTGGCATGGTCGAGTTCAGCCACGATCCCGTGTCGACCGCCGGGGATGAGCAGGAGTTCGGAGCCGGCAATCGCGTCGGCCATGCGCCTGGCGTTGTCCGGCGGCGTTACCTGATCCTCAGCACCGTGCAGGATCAGCGTGGGCCGATCGATCGACACCAACGCTGACCAGGCATCATGGGTCTCACTGGCCTGATAGTGCAGCCGCCTTGCGAAGGGCGGCGTGTCCGAAACACGCCACGGCCGACCGCCTCCGGCCAGGTACTCTGGCGAGTAGAAGAGACGATCGAGCGCCTCCATGTTGCCGCTCTGCAGCAGCGCTGTCACCCGCCGGTCCCGTGCCACACCCCGCGAGTTGCCGGCCGTCGTTGCGGCCAGCACGAGCGCACCGACTCGGCTCGCGTAGTCAGCTGCAAGCCACTGGCAGACGCGGCCGCCCATCGAAAAGCCGAACAGATGCGCCTTGAGCGCACCAACCGCATCGAGCACGGCCACGGCATCCTCCGCAAAGAGGCGAGTGGTGTATGCAGGTGTGTCGGGCTTGTCGCTATGGCCGGTGCCACGATGATCGAAGGTGATGGCAGCGTAATGAGCGGACAGGCGGGGCACCAGCGTGTGCCACATCCGATGATCGAGGCTCTGACCGCTGACGAGCAGCAGGGGCTCACCCGATCCGGACACCCGGTACGCAATCCTCGTCCCGTCCGCAGAAACCGCGTGTCTCACCCGAGTCCGCGCCGACGACGGGCCAGCGCCATGGCCGGCGTCGGCCGAGCAACCACCTCCTCGAGCGACGGCTCGGTACCGCACTCTCCGCACTGCAAATGCACTCCGACCGTTCCCTCGCAACCACTGTGTCGATACGCGATCGGGGCACCGTCGGGCGCAGCCCAGCGATCGCCCCACTCCGTCAGGGCGATGATCACGGGCTTGAAGTCGAGACCCTTGTCAGTGAGCCGATACTCCGCGTGTCCACTGGCCGCCGCGACCGTTTCCATCAGGCCTTCGGCGACGAAACCCTCGAGCCGAGTCGCCAGAACATTGGGGGCAATCCCAAGGCCCTGTTCGAAGTCAGTAAACCGGGTCATACCCGCAAACATAGCGTTCCGCAGGATCAGCAGGCTCCACCGCTCCCCGGCAATCTCCAGCGCGCGCGCCGCGGAACAGACTTCCCGATCATAGCTTCGCCCCAGCATAGAATGACTCTAACGGGCAAACTTGCATGGGACAAGCATCATTACTAGCTTCATGCAAGCAATGACCCCAACACCCCACGCTCGAGGTGCTCTGTGCCCGACATCATCCATCGCATTGGTATCAAGGCCCCCGTTGACCAGGTTAGCCGGGCGCTCACGACAGTGGAGGGCATCGCCGGCTGGTGGACAGAGGAGACGACAGGGTCAGCCGCTACGGGCGGCATCGTGACCGTTCGTTTCAGCGATCACGGGGTTGAGAAGGGTAAGATGACCATTGAGGTTACCCGGGCCGCGCTCGATGATGTGTCCTGGCGAGTTCAGGCGGGTCCGCCAGAATGGATTGGCACCGATATCAGCTTCCGTCTGACCCAGGAGGGCGACATGACGCTGATCATCTTTGGCCACCTGAACTGGCCGGAGGCAGGCGACTTCATGGGCCACTGCAGTATGAAGTGGGCCGTCTTTCTTCTCAGCTTGCGATCGTTGGTAGAAACGGGTCGCGGCAGTCCAGCTCCGCGCGATCTCAAGATCGACAACTGGAACTGACTGCCGCGTCAGGCAGGACTCACCGATCTCGAGGCCGGCGCCCTGAGGGGCCGACCTCGATAGGGGCCGACCTCGAGTCGGCTCGGTCAGGGAATCGTCGGCCTCGGCTGACTGTACTTCTGGAACCACCGCTCCCGCAGGTTCAGGGTATGCAGGAAGTTTGACGGGCGATTGAAGTAGGCATGCCACTCGTCCTGGAGCCGTACCATGGCCGTCGGGACCTTCTGCATCTTGAGGGCCATGTAGTACTCCTCGGTCTGCGGCATCGGCGTCCGCAGGTCGCCCTCCCCGGTGATGAGCAGGGTCGGTGTCTTGACGTTGCCAACATACATGAGCGGCGACCGACGGAGATGCTCCGACGGATCCTCCCACGGCAGCTTGGCAAAGTTGCGGTACCAGCCGGCTCCATCCGTCGTTCCGACGAACGAGAGCCAGTTCGTGACCGGGCACTCGGATGATGCGGCGGTAAACCGATCGGTGTGACCGACGACCCAGGCCGTGAGCACGCCGCCGCCACTGCATCCGTAGACATAGAGCTTGCTGGTATCGATGTAACCCCGATTGATCACGGTATCGACCCCGGCCATCAGGTCGTTGTAATCTTTACCCGGGTAGGCATTCTTGATGGCGTTCCCGAAGGCGCTGCCGTACCCCGAGCTGCCGCGCGGATTGGTGTGGAGCACGACGTATCCCATGCCCGCGTAGATTTGCCACTCCCACCACATATAGGACAAGGTGCTGGCGTACATCCCATGCGGGCCGCCATGGATCGCCAGCATCAGGGGATACTTCTTCGAGGGATCGAAGTCGGGCGGCTTGACGACCCACCCCTGGATCTTGAGGCCTTCGACCGAGGGATACCAGATCTCCTCGACCGTCCCCAGCCTCTTGCCGGCCAGCACATCGCCATTGAGATCGGTGACCTTGCGCGGAGTTGGGGTTGCGAGGTCGAAGACGACGATGTCACCCGGCGATTCGACCGTATTGAGGATGGCCGCCCCGCGAGCGCCCGCTGCGCTCAGCTGGCTCAGGAAAACGTCGCCCTTGCTCAGCTTGCGAGCCTCTCCCCCGTTGACCGGCGCATAGAAGAGATGGCTCTGGCCGAGATCCTGGGCAATGAAGTAGAGGCCCGATCCGTCCGCAGCCCAGCTTACATTCTCCGGCGAGCGATCCAGGCTTCGGGCCAGCTGCCGAGGATTGCTGCCGTCGATCCCCATCACGTACAGCTTGTTGGTGATATAGGTATCGTCGGTCCAATCGAAGCCCTGATACGCGACGAACCTGCCATCGGGCGACACCACCGGACCCGAGTCGGGACCCTTGCGCCGAGTCAGCTGCCTGACGGCCTTGCTGCCGACGTTGACGGCATAGATCTCCGACTCCCGCCACTCGTACTCCGCGTCAGGAACCCGGAGGCTCGTGAAGAGGATCTCCCTGCCGTCGCGCGACCAGGCCAGTTGGCCGTGATTCCATGACCCCGTGGTCAACTGCGTCGGGGTGCCGCCTGATGCGGGCACGACAAAGACTTGTGCGTAGCCAGCATCGACGTAACCGACCCAATCCGCACGGTAGTTGAGCCGATCGACGATCTTGGGTGGCGCGGTCCAGGTTGCTCCCGCAGGCTTGCCGGGAATGGTGCTGGTCCAGGCCGGCGCCTCCCGTACCAGCGCGGTGTAGGCAATCCACTGGCCATCCGGCGACCAGGTCAGATTCCCTGCCCCGGTCTCGACCCGAGTGATCTGCGTCACCGCGCCTTCGTCATCCATGTATCGAACGAAGATCTGCGCGCCCGTCGGTTCGCCCTGCTTGACGAACGCCAGTCGGGTCCCGTCCGGCGACCAGGTGTGTCCACCCGCGTCGACTAGCCACCGATTGCGGCTGCCGTCGGCGTCCACCAGCCAGATCGACTGCCGCCAGCGATCGGCCATCTTGTCGATCCACCAGCGCGAGTACGCAACCCGCTTCCCGTCCGGCGACATCTGCGGACTGCCGCCCCGAAAGAAGTCTCGCGGCGCCTCGGCGTTGAGATAGTCCTCGTAGGTAATCCGACCCTCAACCGGGGTCTGCGCATGTGCGGCGGGCGCCAGCACCACGAACGCCAGCAGTGACGACGTGAGACAACGCAAGCAAGTCATCTGATCTCTCCGACGGGACGGTCAAGCATGGTCGACCCGCCAGGATACGGCACGGGCCCGATGTTCGCGGAAGTACCCGTAAATCTACTCCTTCACGCCGAATATCAAGCACTCGACTCCTCGCGGCTGTCGCCGGAGCCGTACCGACTTGCTGGCTCTACCCGCCACACCTATCGTTGCCGACGGGACTTCACCTGTTCTGCTCGTGCCAGCAACGATGCCACCCCCAACCGGCCAATGAGATGGCAGACCTTCAGCTGACCGACCCACAGCGAGCACAGCTGTCGGGCGAAGCCGGCCCGGCGGCGGCGCTCGCCATGCGGCTGGTGGTGCGCATGGCCGAGATGACGGGCGCCACGAATCTGACAGCCATTTCACGAGCCCATATCGACGGATGCCTGTATCACGGCCCGGCCAGCGTCGATTTCGCCCGCACCCTCGCGGACGGCGGTGGCACGGTAACGGTGCCAACCACCCTCAACGTCGGTGCCGTGGACCTGCTCCACCCGGAGCTGTTCCGTGGCAAGGCCGAGGTCGCCGCTGCCGCTCGCGCCATGATGCGGTACTATCAGGCCATGGGCTGTCGGCAAACCTGGACCTGCGCACCCTATCAACTGCGGGACCGCCCTGGACTTGGTGAGCAGATTGCCTGGGCCGAGTCGAACGCCATCGTGTTTGCCAACAGTGTACTTGGTGCGCGGACCGAACGCTACGGCGATTTCATCGACATTTGTGCCGCCATCGTGGGCCATGTCCCGATGGTCGGCCTCCATACGGACGCCGGGCGTCGGGCTCGCGTCGTGGTCCGCCTGCGCCAGGTGCCAACCCGCCTGCTCGAGCGCGACACCACGTTTGCCGCTCTGGGCCACGTGCTTGGTCCGCTGGTTGGCGGCCGGATTCCGGTCATCGTGGGCCTTGACTCGGCCTCGGAGGATCAGCTCAAGGCACTCGGCGCCGCAGCAGCATCATCGGGGTCGGTTGCGATGTTTCACGTCGCCGGTGTGACCCCCGAAGCCCCGACCGAAGCCGCTGCGCTCGGCGGTGCAGCGCCCGAGGTGACGTTCGAGATCGGACGGAGCGACCTCCGCGACGCTGTGCGTGCCCTGACCTCGACCACGACCCGACAGCTCGGCGCCGTCAGCGTCGGCACCCCCCACTTCTCACACGCCGAGTTTGTTCAGCTGCGCGAGTTGCTGGGCGGCCGACGCATTGCGACAGAGGTCGAGTTCTTTGTCTCAACCGGGCGGGATACCCTGGCGCGGATTCGCGACGAAGGCTGGGAAGAAGAGCTGCGGAGCACCGGGCTTCAGATCGTGACTGATACCTGCACTTACATCACCCCGATCCTGTCGGGGCGGCCTGGCGCCGTGATGACCAACTCGGCCAAGTGGGCCTGGTACGCTCCGAACAACCTCGGCTATCAGGTCGTCTTTGCCAGCCTCGAGGAGTGTGTGGAATCCGCGGTTGCGGGGAGGGTCTGGCGCGATGAGTCGGTCTGGGAGGATCAATGATCAGCGACGCCGAAGTGCTGATCGCTGGGGAGGCAGCCGGCCCCCTGCTGGTACTGGACGAGCCGCTCTCGTTCTGGGGTGGTGTGCACGAAGCGACCGGCATCATCACCGACACGCACCACCCGCAGCACGGGCAGCCCGTTGCTGGTAGCATTCTCCTCTTGCCGGCCGGTCGCGGCTCGAGTTCGAGTTCGAGTGTGCTGGCTGAGCTGATCCGGGCCGGAACCGGCCCGTCCGCCATCCTTCTCGGTACGACCGACCCCATCATTGCACTCGGCGCGCTGGTTGCGGAAGCGCTTTATCAGAAAACGGTCCCAGTCGTGGTCCTGCCGAGCGACGCCTATCGTGCGGTCGCGACTGTAAGGGGGAGGATTCGGCTTCAGGCCGCCTCAGGCGGGGCTTCGATCACCCCCGCCTGAGCGCGCCTGGTCCGATCGACGGCTACTTGGGGGCGATCAGACGTTCAGCCAGAGTGCGGAGCTTGTCGCGCGCCTCGACATCGTACGCCTGCGCATGCGCCTTGACCGGCTTCAGCTGATTGAAGTATGTACCCGATGGCTCGGTCGTGGTCACCGCGTTGACCACTGACTCGACTCCCTCAGCGATGGTCGATCGCGGGTTCACTTTGAGGGCAAGCGCCATCGTGGTTCCCATGGTCGTGGCCGGGTGAAGTGAATAGGTCAGCACACCCTGCCGCTCGAGCTCGGGTGCCATGTCGATGGTCATCATGATCTGCGCCAGCTTGCTCTGCGCATAGCCGCGCCCTCCGTTGTACCCCTTTGCCATCATGACATCATCGAAGTCGATGGCCGTCTGCGACCCCGACGAAACGTTGATGATGCGAGACGGAGCACTCGCCACGACCAGCGACTGCAGTTCCTTGGTCAGGAGATAGTGGGCCAGGTAGTTCACCGCGAAGTGCATCTCGTGCCCTTCAGCGCTGAACTTCCTCGTGCTGTCAAAAATGAACCCGACCCCGGCGTTGTTGATCAGCAGGTCGAGGCGTTTGTTGTCGCGACGGACCGACGCGGCGAGGCGACGGGTCGCATCGAGCGAGGCGAGATCGGCCTGATAGAACTTGGCACTGCCCCGACCACTCCTATTGATCTCATCGACGAGAGCCTTGCCGCGTTCCTCGCTTCTCCCGGTGATCAGTACATGAGCTCCCGCCTGCGCCAGCCGGCGGGCCACGTCGCGGCCGAGTCCGTCGGTCGAACCGGTGATCAGGGCCACCTTGCCGGTGAGGTCCGGCAGCGGGGGTGCCTTCGGAAAATCAGTTCTGGGCTGCGGCGGCGCCTGAGCGCTGAGGGTGGAGGCTGCGAGGACCAGGAGGAGCGGAAGTCCTCGGAACAGCGCGGTAACGGAACGCGGCGACATGATCATGATGGCTCGACGAATGGTTGAAATGAATGACCGGCAATACGACAGCGTTCCTGGCACCACCGAACCGACCGGCAGTAGCGGAGCATGGAACGAGCCCCTGCCTATATACGAACATCACCATCTGGATGTTACTGCCGCCCCCGTCGACGTCTCCTGTTCGATCCACGATCGGGCGTGCGGCTGCCGCGTTGCCGGCCGCTGACCCAGTGCACCCTGCCGGTAAACGGATATCTTTGGTGGCAGATTTCACCCCTATTCGAGGATCCCTGATGCCCGCGTCCCGACGCGATTTTCTTCGTACCGCCACCGTGATCGGCACCGGCCTGGCGTTAGGCTCGACCGAAGGCCGGACCCAGACAGAACCGGCACGGCCCGAGCGTCCGTCGACCGACCGGACCGGGGCGCCCAAGAAGCTCCTGATGCTGGGCGGCACCGGCTTCATCGGACCCCACATGGTTCGGTATGCCGTCGAGCGGGGTCACGAGGTCACGATCCTGACCCGCGGACGGAGCCAGGCCAAGGTCGCTGGCGTTGAACACCTGATTGCCGATCGCGAGGGCGACCTCAGCGTGCTCAGTAAGCGCAAATGGGACGCCGTCCTCGACAACAACGCTCGTGACTACCGATGGGTCGCGCGGAGCGTCAAGGCGCTCAAGGACTCGACCGACCACTATCTCTTCGTCTCGTCGATTTCAGCCTATCGCACGGCAACGATGAGCTACGCCACCGCCGGCACCGTGCTGACCAAGCCGGCGGTCGACGAGACATCCGAGCGGTTCGCACCGCCGCCCAATTGGAAGGACGGTGAGGCGGTGCCCTACGGGCTCTCCAAGGCCATCGCCGAGAACCTGACGCACGCCGCGTTTCCCGGTCGGACCACGGTCGTGCGACCGGGCCTGATCGTGGGCCCGACCGATCCGACCGATCGCTACACTTACTGGCCGGTCCGGATCGACGAGGGCGGCGAAGTGCTGTGTCCGGGGAATCCGAACCATTCCTCACAGATCATCGACCAGCGCGACCTGACCGAGTGGATCGTCCGCCTCGTCGAGAATCGCACGCTGGGCGACTACAACGCCACCGGCCCCGGCACGCGCCTCTCCATGGTCGAATCGCTCGCCGCCTGCCGGGCCGTGACCGCAACGCCCGTGACACTGACCTGGGTGCCGGAGACCTTCCTTGCGGAGCAGAAGGCGGCCATCTGGAGCGAAGTCCCGGCTTGGTCGCCCGGAGACCCGCTTTCCTATGTCAGCGTCCAGCGAGCGGTCGACGCCGGGCTGACCTTCCGCCCCCTTGCCGTCACGGCACTCGACACGCTCGAGTGGGATAAAGCACGTCCGGCCGCCGAGCGAGCCAAGCGCGCCGCGGGAATGTCACGCGCCCGGGAGCGTGAGCTGCTCGCCGCCTGGCACGCACGACAGGGGTAACCCACCCATGAAGAACCTCGGCACCAAGCGACTGATCGCCTACCGACTGACGGACGAAGCCCCGGTCATCCGGCCGGGCGAGGTTCGACGCCAGTGGATGGACGACTCGCCTCATCGGTTTGCCTATCGTTGTCTGCCACTCACCATCGCGAACTCGTTCGGATGGGAACTCTTGTCGCCCGTTACCTTCGAGGCCACCTGGAATGGCGGCACTCGGATGGAAGATGCGACGGTCAAGATCCTCGAAGGACCGGCGGACGCCGTCATCAGCCACTTCGGCGTCGGAGTGCTGACGTTCCACACGGGCTACCTGTTCCGGACCGAAGCCGGGATCTCCCTGATGGCCATGGGGCCGCCGAACGATCCGAAGGATGGTATCGCGGCGCTGGCCGGGGTGATCGAGACCTCCTGGGCGCCCTATCCCTTCACGATGAACTGGCGCTTCACTCGGCCGGATGTCACGATCCGGTTCGAGAAGGGCGAGCCCTTCTGCTTCATCGTTCCGGTCTCGATCGGTATGCTCGAGGGAACCCGTCCGGAGCTTTCGACCCTCGCGGCCGACCCGCGTACCAAAGCGAAGTACGACGAGTGGGTCGAATCACGCGCCACCTTCATTGACGATCTCAAAGTCGAGGGCAGCGAGGCGCGGGCCGAGAAGTGGCAGAAGCGGTATCACCGCGGCCAGGAGCCCGACGGGTCGAAGACGCCGTACGATCATCGCTCCGCGCTGACGGTTCGGGAGTTCGCCCCACCCGGCGGCGACGCCAAGCGCAAGAAGTAACTGCGCCGTTCAACTCCCCAGAAAATCGAGCAGCAACGCATTGAGGCGCACCGGCTGATCCAGCATCAGCCAGTGCCCCGCCTCGGCCACCCGCTCGTAGCGCCACGATGCGTTGACCATCGGGCCCGACATGGCGACCTGCGCCTCGAGCAGAAACGGATCACCCTCGCTCCAGACGCCGAGCGTCGGACACTGCACCTGATCCCAGGCAGGCAAACTGGGCAGCGGTTCCTCACCAGGCAACGGAGGCATGAACGCGGCGCGGTACCAGTTGAGACCGGCTGTCAGTGCGCCGGGTCGCGCCAGATCGCGCAGGTAGCGTTCCTGGTCGCCCTGTCCTCGACTCCAGTCGCGGAACAGCTTCCAGTCGTTCCGGACGAGCATGGCCTCGGCGTATCCGACCTTGCAGAAGAAGTCGAAGTACCACGACTTTTCCCGCTGCGGGATCGTCTCCCATCCCGGGCTCGTTGGCGCACCAACCGACAGCACCGCCAGCCGCTCGATCCGATCCGGATACGAACCGGCCACGCTCCAGCTCAGCGACGCACCCCAGTCATGCCCCACGAGCGCGACGCGCTCGAGTTCCATGCGATCGAGCAGGTTGAGCACGTCTGCCACCAGGAACGGTCGCCGATACGCCCGGACCTCCGCCGGCCTCGGCGCCTCTCCGAAGCCACGCAAGTCTGGGGCGATGGCGCGGTAGCCGGCCTCGACGAGCGCCGGTATCTGATAGCGCCAGAGGTGACGAGAGTCGGGAAACCCGTGCAGCAGCAGGACCGGACGGCCGCTGCCGGTATCGACCACGGGAAAGCGTTCGCCGGCCAGGTCCACCATCGTGGTTACTGCGTCGAGATCCATACCGGCTCTGGCTGCGGAGAGGACAGGGACGGCTCAGCTGGCGGGTCGGCCCATCCAACGGCAGACGGTGCGGACGTACCCGGCGTACTCGACCCCGAAGGTCGCCGTGAGATACCGTTCCTCGGGCGCAATCAGA
The DNA here is from genome assembly GCA_019637315.1 of Gemmatimonadales bacterium. Classification (NCBI taxonomy): domain Bacteria; kingdom Pseudomonadati; phylum Gemmatimonadota; class Gemmatimonadia; order Gemmatimonadales; species Gemmatimonadales bacterium. Next base: position 41,106 of record JAHBVU010000020.1, on the reverse strand, counting down.
ATGAAGTAGCAGGCCGCTACGGTGAGCGGCAGCAGCACGAGCATCCAGGTCAAGCCTGCAGCCAGTGCCAGGCCGATCAGGAAGAGCACCGCGCCGACGTAGAGCGGATTCCGCGAGTACGCAAAGATCCCCGTGGTCACCAGGCGTTCCGTCGGATGCCCCGGATCGGTCGGCTGACGGTACCGCGCCAGCTCGCGGCGGGCCGCGCGAATGACCTGCAATCCCATGATCGACAGGACGACACCGGCGGCGATCGTGACACCGCGATGCCCCCCGGTCGGCAGCGCCACAGGCACCAGCCATTGCAGCAGCATCGCGGCGAGCAGGGGCACGCCGAGTACGACCTCCCCGATTCGCCACCAGCGGTTGTGCGCAGCTGTTCTCACTGCCGTCTCCATCGATGAATTCGCTCGTTATCGGCCGGTCAGGATCAGGACCAGACCGAGCAGCGCGGGCAGCGCCTGCACGACGAAGATCCGGCGACTCACCGTCAGTGCTCCGAACACGCCTGCGATGATTACGCAGGAGAGGAAGAATACAGTGACGTCAACACCGTCCGTTCCCCGCGCAACACCCCACAGCAGGCCGGCCGCGAGAAAGCCGTTGTAGAGCCCCTGGTTGGCGGCGAGCACCTTGGTCGCAAGCGCGCGCTCCCGGCTCTGCCGGAACACTCGCAGCCCAACCGGCTTGTCCCAGAGGAACATCTCCAGCACCAGGAAGTAGGCATGCAGGGCGGCGACGAGAACAACGACTGCACTGGCTATCGTGGCCATACTGAGCGGTCTGGTGCTCGAGTGATCGTGATCCCGACCATCAGGGTCAGGGACGCACCTCAACAATACTCCCAATACCCGGGCAGCAACATTCCCGACGCCAGCCAGGGGGTAGTTGACACCACAGGTAGTATCATCAGGCTCCCATTTACAGGCCCACACCTGACGGGCTCGAGGTCGAACCATGCATCAGCGCGAGTACAGTGCGGAGGACGCGAGTTCGCTCGCGGATCTGATCCATTCGGGGCAGGTTTCTCGTCAGGAGGTGGAGGCGGCCGCGCGCAGTGCGATTGCGGCCGTCAATCCCGCCATCAATGCCGTCGTCGGCAACCTGTTCGATCGACCGCTCGACGCAGCAGGGGACGGGCCGTTCGCGGGCGTGCCGTTCCTGGTCAAAGATCTCGTTGCCCATGCGGGGGGCGTCACGCATGAGATGGGTTCCCGACTCGCCAGGGGCTTGGCCTTTCCGCATGATTCGGTACTGATGAGCCGATTCCGTGGTGCGGGGCTCGCCATTCTTGGGCGCACCAACACGCCCGAGATGGGCTGCAATGCAACCACGGAACCGATCGCCAACGGCGCAACTCGGAATCCCTGGGACCTCTCGCGGAGCCCCGGCGGATCGAGTGGCGGGTCGGCTGCCCTGGTGGCGGCCGGGGCCGTTCCGTTTGCGCACGCCAATGACGGCGGCGGTTCGATACGGGTCCCGGCCGCCAGCTGTGGCCTGGTTGGTCTCAAGCCGACTCGCGGTCGCGTGGCCATCGGTCCGGATGGCGACTGTCCGATTGGCGGTATGGGGATCGAGTTCGCCGTGAGTCGCACGGTTCGCGACTCCGCTGCGCTACTGGATGCGGTACACGGATCGGCTCCCGGCGAACTCTTCTGGCTGGCGCCGCCGGCGCGGCCGTACCGTGATGAGATAGGTTCGCCGGTTGAACGGCTGCGAGTCGCCTGGTCGGTAGCACCTCCGAATGGCTTTCCGGTTCATGCCGAGCTGATTGCTGCCGTTGAAGCGGTTGCGAAGCTGCTGACTGAGATGGGGCACAGTGTGCGAGCAGAGGACCCGCCGGTGCCGCGGGAGGCCCTCACTCATGCGGTGACCACCTACTTCGCGGCCTTTGCCGGTCACGGCCTGGGCCAGCTCAGCGCAGCACTCGGCCGGCCCCTGAACCTCGACACCGTCGAGGCAACCACGCTGGCCCTCTACCACCATGCGCAGCGGCTGACAGCAAGCGATGTGATGCAGGCGGATGCCAACCGCAATGCGGTCAACCGGACTGTCGGCGCCTGGTTCGAGGCTGTCGACCTGCTCGTCACGCCAACGAATGCGGAGCCGGCGTGGCCGCTCGGTTGGATGAATGCGGATGATCGCACGCTCGATGGTCCGGCCTGGCTCGAGCGGGTGTTTACCAAGGTGCCATTCACGGCGCTCTTCAACCTCACGGGGCAGCCGGCCATCAGTCTGCCGCTGGCAGAGTCCTCTGAGGGGCTCCCGCTCGGGATTCAACTGGTGGCCCGATATGGTCGCGAGGATCTGCTGCTTCGAGTCGCGGCGGCCCTGGAAGAGGCGATGCCATGGCGGCAGCGGCGGCCTCGGATCCACGTTGCCAACTTCTGACTGCTCGGGCCGGGCTCATTCCCCGGAATCTCGCGAGCCAACTCGGGCCCGTTGGGGCGGCGGCACCATCAGCACGTCGCAGGTCACTTGTCGTAACAGGTCGCCGGCGACAGTGCCAAGGAAGGCGTGCGCGAGGCCTCGGTAGCCGCGTGTTGCGAGCGCCAGAAGGTCAACATGCTCCTTCCGCACGACACTCGAAACGACGTTCCTCGGGTCACCGACCCGGACGTGGAATCGCCATGCCGGCACCTCCGTCATCGGAGCCTTCACCTGTGTCAATGCGTTGTTGAGGCGTCGCCTCAGTGCATCGATCGCCCTTTGTCGGTAGTGCTCACGATCCTCCTCCGCATCCAACTGAGACAGGCTCGGATAAACGAGCCCTCGATAGGGCCGTTCGGCAGCATGAATAACCGAGATGCTCGGTCGAGGGGGAGCGAGCAGACGAAGCGCCAGGGCAAGAACCGCCTCAGGCGCCTGATCGAGCTCCAGGGCAAGGGCGGGCCTCTGATAGGCCTTACGCGGAAGCAGGCGTACCGCGAGTACCGGGCGCTGCACCTGTCGGATGACACGTTCGGCGGTTGATCCAAGGAAGTGGTCGCGCAGACCGCGCTCGCCACCGCGGCCCATGACCACGAGATCGGCATCGGTTGCTGCAGCATTGGCGCTGATTTCGCGCGCAGCGGCGCCGAAGCGGACGACCGTCTGCACGGCAATACCTTTGGATAGGCCCTTCACCAGGCTCGCCCGCGTATCGGCCAACACGCGCTTGGCGTCGCGTTCGGCACGCCTCTGGGCGCCTGCCGGCAGGCTGTCGGGAACGACATGCAACAGGGTAATGCGAGCACCGGGGGCAAGCGGGAGCCGGGCAAGTCGCCCAACCACGCGATCCGATACTGGAGTGAGATCTAAGGGAACGAGCAGGGAACCAAGTCGTGGGAGGCGAGACGTGCCTTCTTCAGTGGCACCACTGCCCCGGGTGCGGTTTGGCATCTGACATATCCTCAGCTGGTGGCATCGTGTCGAGCCGCTTCAAACCCCGCCAACCGCCATCGGTCCGAACCGACCCAAAGGGGCGAGGCCTTGCCAATATGGCTAAGCGAGTGCCTGCCTCAAACCCCAAATCCGCTGTCGCTGCCCAACGCCGTCCGGGTTAGCTGCGCAAGCTCCACCGCAAGTGACGGCCCTCCCCTGCACCGATGAGGCCATTCGCCTGTGCACCCGTCAGGTGCTCGTTTGGGCCGACGGGAGCCCGCGACGTCGTTTGAGGTACCACTCAGCCACGATCAGGTTTGGCACCCAGCAGAGCCAGGCAATCGTGGGATAGGCGGCCTCGAACGGGACCTGTGCCGCGAAGCTGAACGGCAGGTAGACGCGCAAGGTCACCGCTGCCAGGGTCAGCGCAAAGCTCCGAACCATCCACTGCCGATGCGCTTCACGATTTCCACGCCGGATCTGACGTAACGCCGCCGCAGTGAACCACAGCCACAGCACGCCGAGCGCACCGAAGCCGATACTCGCCACGACCCCGGTCTGTGCGAATGGAGCAAGCGACAGTGCGCCAAGCCCGCCCAGCCCAACCGCCAGAACATAGGAGCGCCCCAGCCATCGGTGCCACGACAGCGCGCGATCACGAAGCCGCTGATGGAACTGCCAGGGGCCGACTGCCAGCGCCCACATCCCGCCGGCGAAGTGTGCATACATGGCAAGCGGTCGGCTCGAGCGCATCTCGTTCAGGAAGGGAGGGCCCAGCTGAGGCATCAGGAGCAGGATCCCAACATACGCCGCCACGAGACTCGAGAGCACAACCATGACAACCCAGCCGACTCGCTGCATTGACGCCCCCTGTTGGCCAGTCAATCGAGGTTCAGTTCAGATTGACCGAACAGCCGTATAGATCGTCCCAGCAAGGTACAGCGTGCCGAAGACGGCCTTGTTATGACGTGCCAGCCACAACGGCAAATAGATGTCGAAGTTATCCTGCCGCTCGGCTGTATACCGGGCCGCCAGGTCTGTCAGCGGGCACCGCAAGCGATTGGCAGCAAGCACGAGCACCTCGACTGCCACGAACCCGACCAGCAGCCACGCAAGGCGCAAGCGACCAGAGAACGCAGCCACCGGAATCGCCAGGATCGAGGAGGCAAACACAGCCCAGACCAGCGTATGGACGGCCTTGATCACGCGAAGGACCGAGGTCGGACTCATCGTTCGTTCTCCAGCCGCGGCTTGACAGCGGGGGTCTCGAGCCGGCCTGCGTCGACACCAACGTTGGGGAATCTAGTGGACGGGACGCTGGCGGGCGAAGTGTTGCAGCATCAGATCGGCGGTGACCCGAGGCGCGTCCAGAAACATCTCGTGACTCGCGTCGGGAATGGTGACTCGTTCGGCTCCGCGGATAAGATGCTCGAGGTGGGCATCGATGAGATCATTGAAGCCACCCAGATTCTTCCCGCCAGACAGAAGGAGTGTTGGAACCGAGATGCCCCTGACCCGTTCGAAGTCCAGCTTCGGGTATGTTGCGCGTGAGAAGGCGAGCTCCCGCCATTCAGTGACGTTGTCGCGAAACAGCTTCTGCCAGGACGGATCCACCTCTCCAAAAGGCTGCTGAAAGTACCACCGCGCGGTAAAGTCCAACCCGCCTTCGTCGCCGCCGCTGCGAAATGCCTCCGCCAGGGGATCCCAGACCTTGGCCATGAAGCCCTCAAAGATTCCGGCTCCGCCCCGAATCTCGGGCAGCCACGAGATCAGCGGTGGCTCTGCCAGGATGAGGCTGTGCAGCTGAGCTGGATGCTCCATCGCAAACACCAGCGCGGTGTACGCGCCGTAGGAGTGACCGACCAGGTGAACCGGTCCCGTCTCCAGCACCTCCAGGAATCTGGCAAGGTCGGCAGCTTCGACCAATGGAGAGTGGTTGCCGGTTGGCACATTTGTGTTCGGATAGTTGTTGCGGCGGCTGTAGGCGATGACACGATGCCTGTCGCCGAGCATGGCAAGCTGTTGTGATTGCTCCCAGTAGCTGAGGTCTGCCAGACTGCCGTGAACGAGGACCACGGGCTGACCCGTGCCGCGCTCAACATAGGACAGCGAGACACCACCGCCGATATCAGCCCGCTGTATCGGCGCGACCGAACCACCACCCGGCAACGCCTCTGGCGAACCTGAGCAAGCGACCGAAAAACGCAAGTCCGGTACAGACAATCTTCCGGACTACTCGGCCGCATCGGCCGCGACCAGCGGGCACGAGGATGCCGCTCGCGCCCGTCAGCCTACTTGCCATGATGACGGGCAATCTCACTCTCACTGAGCCTCAGAAATCGCGCTGCATTGTGATAGAGAATATCCCGCTTCTGCGCTGTGGAAAGGAATGGTGCCTGCTCGATGGCGGCGAGGGCACGCTCGATTGCCCCGGGCCAGACCATCTGATCCGAGCCGAACATGATGCGATTGCCGAAGCCAGCCTCCACGATCCCCTGGAGATATCGGTAGAGCACGGGGCGCGGCTGTGTGAAGGCAATGACGCCGACGTCCACATGGACTTGCGGGTGCGCGTAGAGCACAACCAAGAGGTCATCGAGCAGTGGGAACCCGGCGTGCATGAGATAGACCCGAAGCCGCGGATGGCGGACCAGCACCTCCTCCATGGTCAGCGCACTGTGCAGTCGAGCCCGGTAGCCGCTGGCACCAAGGTAGATCACGCCGGGCGGACCGGTGCCAACATGAATCCCGACCGGGATATCGAGCTCCTCCGCCAGGGCCCAGTAAGGCGCCATCCGCGGGTCGTCGGGCGCAACACCGGCATACTGGTTGGTGACTTCGCCGAGTACGGCCAGCTGCCCCGCGGCGTGGAGGCGGCGCAGGGAATCCGGGGTGACCGCTGCATGTTCGACAACGCTGAACTCGAGAGCCGGAATGATCCGGCCCGGGGCTGCAGCGCGCCACTTCGCCACCCGATCGGCGGCTCCGCTCAGGACGCCGATGATGTTCCTCCGCTCGAGCACCTCGAGGGTCCCCGCCATCAGCGCCTGGTCGGTCACGGGCGACCAGACGGGATCGCTGCAGGGAGGCTGCTTGAGCATCCCCATGATGAAGGCGCCGTACGGCTGGGATGGATCCCACGCGGGAAATGCAGGAATCGGTGTACACATCGCGACTGGCGGCGGGCCCTGACCGTCGACAGGATGCGCGTGCAGATGAACATCGATGATGGGAAGCGGTCGCTGTGCAGATAGCTGCGCAGACCAGAAGACCGTCAGGAGAAGGAACGGAACAAGCCCTGAGGCCTCAACCTTCATCGCTGCCACTCCAATCCCCTCACCGACGTCTGGATCGGTAAGGTCTCAAGGATAGCCGCGAAGCGAGTCCTCGCCACGCGGAGGCGTTCTCGGATATGACACATAATAACCCAAAATGGAGCCTGTGCGCTGCCACCAGATGGCCGCGTTCGGCAGGCGGAGACGACGGTCACTGTCGAGTATCGTCGCGCCCTTGAGCCCGATGCGGAGCCCAGCCCGCCGTCAGCCCGACGAGCAGCCAGAGGGCGGCGCCGAAGGACAGGTTATAGACCACGGCGGCAGTCCCTGCGACGTCCGGTCTCAGCACGATCATGCTGGCGGTGAGGCTCGCGTGCATGAGGATTGCGAGCAGCAGGCTTTCGGTCTTGGCGTAGACGCGGACCATCAGCACGCGGTAGGGCGGCAGGTAGGCAAACAGCGCCACCAACATGAACACGGGCCTCGGCACCGAGCCGAAGGCCTCGGCGCTTCCCCAGTACACCGCCAGGAAATGCCACGCCCCCCACAGCAAACCGACCAGGATCCCGGTGCGGTGAACACCATGGCGCTCGCGCATGCTGGCGACGGCAAAGCCGGTCCACCCCAGTTCCTCGAAGATGCCAGCACCAACCCCCACCGCAACACCGAACAGCAGTAACGAGGTCACGCTGCCGGCCGTGGCCGGCCCGATTGCTGCGGTACTGCCGTGCAATATCGCCGGCGTGAACGCCGCCGACAGCAGCGACAACCCTGCCACCGTGGCGCCCAGAACGAGCGGCGCCGTGAGCAGCGCCATCATGTACCACCGCAGGGGGACACGCCATCGGACCAAGCGCATGCGATACGAGCGCAGGCCATCGGAACCCTGCGTGATGGCGGTCATCGCGACACCTGCCACCGCGGGTCCTACCAGCATGGCAAGATAGACGAACGGAAACAGCTGATCGGCGCGCGCTGGAGGTGCGGGAACTTCGCCCGGAGCGATCAGTACGCCCACGCCACCCCATGAGAGGGCGAATGCCAGGATGAAATAGCTCGCCGACGCATACTTGCGCACGAGCGTCATCATGATCTGACTCCTTGACCGCTCAGGTGTGGGCGCTCTCGTCAGCGCGTCCTGTCGCCGGTCTGCCGGCTGCGCGGGCAACACCTCGCAACATCCCTGCGAACACGAGCTGATGGAGCGGCCAGATGCCATACCAATAGGCGACCCCGAGAAGTCCAAGCGGATCGAACGTGGCCGTCTGGCGCAGCTCGGATCCTTCAGCATGTGGCAGCACCTCGAACTCCAGCCACGCCCGACCTGGCAGTTTCATCTCAGCCGCCAGGCGCAACCGCCTGCCCGGCTCGATGGACTCGACCCGCCAGCAATCCAGCGAGTCTCCCGCCAACAGACGTTGTCGATCACGACGCCCCCGACGCATCCCGACTCCGCCCAGCAGCAGATCCAGCCAGCCGCGCAGGGTCCAGAGCCAGTCGGCGTAGTACCACCCCGTCGCACCCCCGATGCGCTCCACGGCGGCGAACACGGCGGCGGGCTCACTTGCCACAACCATGCTCCGAGAATCCACCAGCCGATTGCCGAACCGGACCCCTCCCCACTGCCGAGGCGCCCCCGCGGCCGACAAGGCGTCAGACCAGCGGGTCTGGGCGAAGGCCGAGTCTTCGTTTCGCAGCGCGCGCGCAATCGCTTCCCGCACCCCAATCGGCCGGATTGGAAGCAAGCGCATGCCGGTATCGTCCTGCACCACCGTCGGATGACGCAGGCTGTCGATCAGCTTGCGGCCAACTCGGGCATACAATGGTGTGACCAGGCCGAGCCAGAGGCTGGAGAGCCGGGGGGTCAGGAAGGGCACCGGGATCATCCAGCGCCGCAGCCCTCGCTGCCGCGCATACTCGTGCATCAGTTCACCATAGGAGACCTGGTCGGGGCCGCCAATCTCGATCGTAAGGCTGCGATCGCCGGTATCGACCGCCAGGACGCCGCAGAGGTAAGCCAGAACGTCTTCAATGGCGATGGGTTGTGACTTTGCCCGAACCCACCGCGGCGTCACCATCACCGGCAATCGCTCCACCAGGGAACGAATCATCTCGAAAGACAAGCTGCCCGATCCGATGATGATGGACGCGCGCAGCTCGATCACCGGCACGCCGTGCGCGCGCAGCCGATCTCCCACTTCGTGCCTGCTGCGCAAGTGGGCCGACAACCCTGCGTCGTCCTGGCCGAGGCCGCCGAGATAGATGATTCGCCGCACGCCCGCAGCTCGAGCCGCGGCCGCGAAACTCTCCGCTCCCAGCCGGTCTTGCGCCTCGAAATCGCCCGTCGTGCCCATGGAGTGCACCAAGTAGTACGCGGCGTCGACCCCCTGCATGGCCCGCGCAAGCGATGCTGCATCGAGCACATCGCCGGATACAACCTCGACACCAGGCGGAACCCGCGCCGCCAGCCGTTCAGGCTGCCGAGCCAGGCACCGAACGTGCCGGCCGCTCTCCACGAGTAGCGGCAGCAGTCGACCGCCGACGTAGCCGGTGGCTCCGGTAAGAAGGATGAGGCTCCCGCTACTCATATCCGTCGTGAGTCGTAGGCCCAGTGGAGCAGCGCCTGTCGCTGTTTGCGTCGGCAGTTCAAATCACGCGGCCGGCAGTGTCGGGCAAGCTGGGCAGCGTGCCGTCGAACCCCTTGCCACCGTCGAATCTGCCGCTCGTCGTCCGGGCACCGTCTCCCCAGATAGTATCGGCAGTACCATTGAAACCACCCCCGCGGGTCCTCTTGATAGATCCATCCCTTCGCTTGCCAGACGGTAAGGGGCTGGGAGGCGTTGACGCCGAAACAGTTGAGCGCGGGGTCGCGTCGTTCGGGGCACAGCTTGGCGTTCGCGAACCAGTCGTCAGGATACTCTCCGGCGCAATCGGTCATGTACTTCCCACCGAATACGCCCAGCCTCAGCATCTGCTTCGGGGTGAGTTCAGGTCGGAAGTCCGGGTGGAAGTTGCGACCCACAGGCTCCGTCAATCGATAGACGTAGCCCGTTTGCATCAGGTCGTTGACCTCGATTCGTCGCGGCCTCACCTTCACCTCCCCGGCAACCGCCTAACGACGTCAGCCTCGAGCAGCAGTGTTCATGAAGCTGAGCGGCCGCGCCACCCCGCCGATCGTCTGGGAACGGAGCGGCGTCGCTGGAAGAGTAGGCTCACCCGGCTGCCCGCTGCAACTGACGGTTACACGTCAGGCCACAGCGGGCGTCGAGCGCGGATCAGGGCGGCGCGGGCCTGTTCCAATCGATGCCGGTTGCCGAGGTGACCGTAGCACCGGGAGGAAGGCCCTGGATACCGAGCCACCGGAAGGTCACCTGCCCGCGCGCACTCGCGGCAGGAACCTGTCCCGGGCTCGGTCGCCGGGTTTCGGTGAACAACGCCAGGGAGTGAAACAGGTAGATGGGCGCCCCGTAGGTAAAGGTCACTTCATTGCTGACGAGGCTGACTGGCGGTACCGGTCCCGTCGTCTGGCCAGCACACGGTCCAGCCAGGCCACGCACTGTCGCAAACGCCTGCTGCGACCCGCCGCCAAACGGCTGTAGCTGCGGCTGAAGCCTGGTCTGAATCGTCCATCGTGCCTCGATCATGTCGAGGATCGGCGTACAGGGTCCGGTCGTGGTTACGGACCCCGTCACTTCCAGACGAAAGCGTATCACACCCTGGGTACCTGCCAGCCCGGGACCCGTGATCACCACCCGATCGGTGAGGGTGGAGAACGCCTGGGCAGTCACCTCATGGGCCTCTTGCGAACCCGACGAGCGACTCACCTCTGCCTCGAGGGCCATTTGCGTCGCAGATCCCGCGAGCGATGCTCGACCGGCCACGTCGAGCCCGTAGATACGGCAGGCTCCCGACTCGCTCAGATTCGCGGTAAGGCCAGCCAGGCGGCTCGTCGTCGCGCTGCAGTCTGGACCCGACTCGGGTTCGGGCGAGAATCGGACGTCGGTATGGTGACGCACCAGATACTCGGGCGTGCCGCCTCGCTCAACGAGCGTAACTCCGCAGACCTCGTTGGGGTCGCCGAGTAGAAGGAAGATGGTGCGAGGTGACCCTGCGTAGCAGGCTCGCAGCGTCAGCTGTGCTGCTCCGGCTCCGGTCGGAATGACGGTGCCCTCGTAGTAGCCCGGAGGCGACTCCGCGGTGGCGGTAGGCAGGGTACCTGATCCGCTCGTCAGCGTCGGGGTCACGAAGAAGTTGGCGGGCAGGGTCACCTGACCACCGGGGAACGACAGCTTGAAGGTGAGCGTCAGCGGGTTCGGCCCGCTCGCCAGTGGGTCAGCCAGGGTGACGCCCTCCGCCACCACCGTCGCGCAGAGGTTTGCTGTGAGCCATGCGAGATCCAGACCGTACTCCGCGGTAGCCAGATTGTATGACCAGCTCGCCAATCGATACCAGAAGAGCGCATTGTCCAGGGCCGTGACCCGGGCGCTGGCCAGACCAGGCTGAGCGCAGAGGGCCAGGTTGCCCCGGATCGCGTCCTTGAGTTTCCCGGCGGCGTCAGTGCGCCATTGTCCCCGCCGGGATGCCCAGTCCGGGTGACTCTCGCCCTGGGGCACTGACCGGCTCAAGCCGATTCGGTCGCCCGCGATGGTCCAGCTGTTGTACACCGCTATGGCACCTGCAAGCTGCGCATCTGTCGTCACCGCCTTCATCCGTGGAAGGACGACGTGATCGAACCAAGCCAGATAGATGCCCAATTCAGCGAGCGGATCCCGCGGCGTCGAGGCGGCGGCGTTGACCAGGCCCGCGACGTAGGAGTCGGCATTGGTGGCATCCAGCCTCTGCGACAGGTAAAGGGTGGCAATGTCCTGCGCCGTTCCGAAACCGGCGCCGGCTCCGCTGAAGTGGCTCACCGGGATCGAAATGACACCGCCGCTCGCCTCCGCGGTTGCCAGCTGGACCTGATCCCCGGTACCGGAGTAGGCAATGCCCACCAGCTGCTGCCCGGCCCCAGGCGTCCGCGAGGTACTGATTGAGAGCGTTGCCGGGAAGAGGAAGCTGGTTCCCGAGGGCTTGAGATCCACACCCCCGGCAAGCCCGCCGCTCAGCGGAACGCCTTGCGCAGCCGTGATCGGAGTCATGGTGATCGCAACCGGTTGCTCCAACGCAGCCGGCGGAATCACCAGGGTATAACCTGTTCCGTCCGGTGCCGTCGTCCTAAGTGTATCTCCTGCGGGACCGACGGTTCGGGTCACTGCCGCCGCGGTGCCCAGGGTCAGCACGAGCGGGCCAGGCGCCACCACGACGAGGACGGTATCGGCCACCGCGTCGACCGTCGCAACGATCCGCGCCTGACCAGTCTGCGCAGCCGTCACCACCCCGGTTGCCGAGACCGTCGCGACCGTCGGCGCCGTCGTCGTCCACGCCACGGTCCGCCCGGCAATGACATCACCCTCCGCATCCTGGACTTCCGCAGCAAGCTGGAGGGTCGCTCCCAGCTGGACGACTGCGGTGTCGCGATCGAGAACCACGCGGGCCGCGACCGCCACGACAGTCACTTGCACCGTGCCCGACACGCCCTCGGCGGTCGCCACGATCGTTGCGGACCCAGGGACGTGCCCGGTCACGAGGCCGGTCGTGCTCCCGACGGAGGCGATGACCGGATGATCGGATCGCCAGGCGACCGTGCGACCCGAAAGCGCCGCACCTGCTGCGCTTCTGGGTATGGCACTCAGCTGCACCTGAGCGCCCACCAACACAGGAGAGCCCGGCGGCGCAACCTCGACCGATGCCACCGGCGTCGGCGGGGGCGGAGGTGGAGGCGCAGGCGGTGTCGGCCCACCGGTCTCAGCACCACCGCAGGCCGCCGCCAGGACCAGCGAAGCAATCAATCGGCGCCATGCCGAGCTTACGGGCTGCATCCGTCGACTCCCATGGCTAGCTGGTTGCGAATCAGGCCCGCTGCGTTGAACACGGAAATGCACTCGCGGCGATTGTCGTAGATTCCCGCGGACTTGCCCATGTAGAGGATGGTTGGGGAATTGGTACCCGGGCCGGTATAGATCCGGATCGCCGGCGTGGCACCGGAGAGGAGCGTGCCTGCCGGCACCGTGTACTGGGTCCCTGCGCGGGTGCGAATCGTGGCACCTCCGATGTCCAGGCTCGCCGGGGCGAAGGCGGGATCCCGGGAAATCTCCACGTACTCATTGTTCGGATTGATGTCGTCCCGGTACCCCATCGCGCGGGCCTCGGTCAGGCCGAAGAACACCGATCCCCCAGCGTTGTTGACCGGCCGGGTGTGACGGGAGAAGAGTTCGGGCGCCTGGCCCTGCTTCCAAAGGCGAATGCTGCTTGCGCCTCCCGGATTGCCGACCCAGGGATCCGGGCCTGGTCCCTCCCATCCATACGGATCAATCAGCGAGGGCTGACCATTGTTCGTCTGCGTCAGCCGGAACACCGCGAAGTGGAGGTGGGGATTGAGAGAGCAACCGACATTGCCGCTCAAGCCGATCTGCTGGCCGGCAGTCACCGGCTGGCCAGGCGCCACATCGCGGCGACTCAGGTGGGCGTAAAGGCTCCGGAGCCGGACACCTCCAGGCAGCTGGTGTTCGATCACCACCAGGCCGTTGCCGTCTTCCGGGATCGTGGTGTTGGTGACAGGGCAGAAGAACGCCGGACTCACTGCGGCAACCACCGATCCGGCAGCCGCGGCCAGAATTGGTGTCCCCTCGGCCATCCGCCAGTCGTACCCCTCGTGACCCTCGTAGCCGAGAATGTCGTACTGTTCGCCCCAGAAGCTGACCTTCCGGCCGTTGTCGAAAAACGACTGCGGAATGTCATGGTCGTGCAGGTTGGTCGTGAAGTAGTCCACCCCGGCACCGAACGGACGGCCGAAGACTGGAATGACGAGCGGATCGACCACCTCGACCGAGGCCTGACCAGTCCGCCCATCTACCGAGGCCGTGATAACCGCAGTCCCCGGAGCTAGCGTGGTCACCGCACCGCTCTGGGTGACAGTGGCAACGGTCTGCGCCTGGCTCGTCCAGGTGAACGTTTTGCCAGCAATAGCCGCCCCGGCGGCATCCTTCGCCGAAGCACTCAAGCTCACGGCACCACCCACCAGCAGGCTCGCCGTCGCGGGGGTAACCTCGACCGTCGCCACCACCGGCGCGGCCGGCGGTGGCGGGGGCGGCGGCGGCGGGGGGGGAGCCGGGGGGGGCGACGGGCCGGCACCGCCGCCACACGCGAGAACAGTCAACAGCAGAGCCGGCAGCACAAGTGAGATCGCCCGGGACAGCGGGGGGAACATAGCCGGCTCGCAGAGTGAGGGTTGCCCTCACGGCGACAATCATCCGCCAAAGTGGACAAGGGCGGAACACCGGAGCGTTTCCCGCCAGGCCGACCTCGAGTTACCCAGTCCGTTCGTCCCGTGGCCATGACTCGTGCTGTCATCCGCAGCCTGGTCACCTCTGCTCTGCCGGTACAGCCCGAGCCGGCTCCGGAGCGTCGGGGGCCGATACGCGGCAGCAGGCAGCGCGGCTAGATTCGTGTCATGACCCCCAGATCCACGCGCCAACCGCGCGCGGCGGTATCCAATGACATCAGGCCTCGACGCCGTCGATGGTGGCTCCTCGCGCTGCTGGCGCTCGCCCCCGCGCCGCTCGCTCTCGTGCTCGGGTGCTCCGATGCCGTGGAAGCCACGCGCGTCGAGCGACGTGACGTCACACGCGTCATGGTGCTGACCGGGCGGGTGCGGCCCCCGACGCGCCCCAGCGTCGGGGCGACGACGACGGGCATCGTCCAACGGGTCCTCGTTCGCGAGGGCGAGCAAGTCCGGGCCGGACAACTGCTCGTGCAACTCGACGACGCGCAGGCCCGGGCAGCGGTCGCCGAGGCTCGCGCCGCGCTGGTGAGCGCAAGCGGACAGGCGCAGGCGGTGCGCACCCAGGCAGCCACTGCGCTCGCGCAAGCCGAGCGTGACTTGGAACGGACGCGCCGTCTATACGAGGCAGGCGCAGTCAGCACGCGCGAGGTGGAAGCGGCGGTGAAGGCGGCCGAGGACGCCCGTGCGATTGCCACCGCCGCCCAGGCCCGGGCGGCCGCCGGAAACTTCGCCGAGGAGGAACGAGCGCAGGCAGCCCTTGCGGCAGCTGAGGCTCGGCTCGCAAACACGCGCATCACGGCGCCTGAGGCCGGGACGGTGATCGCGCGCCTGGTGGACCCTGGCGTCGTTGCGACGCCAGGGCAGCCTCTCCTTCAGCTGGCGGCGGCGGCGAGCCCCGAGATCGTTGCCTACGCGAGCGAGGACAACCTCGCGGATCTCCGCCTCGGTGCCAGCGCCCTCATCTCCGCCGATGCCTATCCTGCCGAGCGCTTCGGGGCCCGGATCACCTGGATCGCACCCGCGATCGACCCCGCACAGGGCACTGTTGAGGTCCGGTTCAGCGTGAGCGAGCCGCCCGCGCACCTCATACCGGACATGACGGTGTCGGTGAACATCGAGGTCGCGAGTCGCCCCGACGTGCTGGTCGTGCCGAGGGCAGCGGTGCGGGGTCTGGGCACGCCGGAGCCCTGGGTGCTGGTCGACAACGGCGGTCAGGCCGAGCGACGCCGGATCGAGGTGGGCATCATCGGTGAGGCCCATATCGAAGTCGTGGGCGGTCTGGTCGAGGGAGAGTTCGTACTGCCCGCGTCGGTGCAACCGGGGGCGCGGGTTCGCGTCAGGAACTAGCATGCCGTTCGAGCTGATCGTCGCACTTCGCTACCTGCGCGAGGGGCGGACCCAAACGGCGCTGATACTTTCCGGCATCGCGGTCGGCGTCGGGGTCATCGTCTTCCTGTCGGCGCTGATCGGCGGGCTGCAGCGCCGGCTCATTGCAACCACGCTTGGCTCGCAGCCGCACATCGTGGTGCGCCCGCGCGAAGAGGTGCCGCGCCTGCTCAGCGCGGATGACGCCGGCGTGCGCGAGGTGCGGATCGAGCGGCCGGCCCAGCGGGTGCAGAGCATCGTGCAGTGGCAGCAGGCCCGGCGAGCCATGGAGAACGTACCGGGCGTGCTGGCAACCACGCCTACGATCAGCGGCGCCGCGATTGCCATGCGCGGCAGCGGCGCCAATGCCGTCGCGCTGCGCGGCATCGAGCCCGAGACGTACCGGCAGATCGTTCCCCTCGACAGCCTGCTCGTCTCGGGCCGGCTCGACCTCGACGGACTCAAAGTAGTGATCGGAGTGGAGCTCGCCCGCGATCTGGGCGTGGGCGTGGGTGGGCGGGTGCGGCTGCAGGTCGGAGCCGACACCGCCTCCATGCTTGCCGCCTATACCGTGGCCGGGATCTTCGACATCGGCAACCGGGACCTCAATGAGCGGTGGGTCTTCGCATCGCTGCGCACGGCCCAGAGCCTGTTCCGCATCGAGGGCGGGGCCTCCGGCATCGAAGCCCGCGTGGCCGACATCTATGCTGCGGACGGCATAGCCGAGGAGATCGTGGGCCGCACCGGGCTCGTCGCCGACAGCTGGATGACGACCAACGCCCAGCTGCTGCGCGGGCTGCGCTCGCAAAGCGCCTCGAGCATCATGATCCAAACCTTCGTCGTTCTCGCTGTCGCCCTGGGCATTGCCAGTGTGCTTGCGGTGTCGGTGGTTCAGAAGTCGCGGGAAATCGGCATCCTCCGAGCCACGGGCACGTCGACCCGGCAGGTCCTCCGCATCTTCCTCGCGCAGGGCGCCATCCTCGGCGCCATCGGGTCGACTATCGGCATCGGCATCGGCGTGGGCCTCGGCACTTTTTTCGCGTCGACATCGACCAACCCCGACGGAAGCCCGACCTTCCCGGTGGACCTCGACGCTGCACTCTACCTCCGATCTGCCACGATCGCGATCGTGGTCGGTACGGTCTCCGCGCTGCTTCCCGCACGGCGCGCCGCGCGGATGAATCCTGCCGATGCCATCCGGTCCGGCTGAGATGACACCTGACGGAGAGGCTGAACCGCTGCTCAGGCTCCAGGGCGTCACGAAGGCATATGGCGGGCGCGTGGTGACGCACGCGCTGCGCGGCATCGACCTCGCAATCGACGCTGGCGAGTTCGTTGCCTTCACCGGCCCGTCCGGATCGGGCAAGTCCACCTTGCTCAACCTGATCGGTCTCCTCGACACCCCCACCTCTGGACGCCTCTGGTACCGAGGGGTGGACACGGGCACGCTGGATGAGGCCGGGACGACTCGGCTCCGCGGTGAAGGAATCGGGTTCGTCTTCCAGTTCCATCACCTGCTGACGGCGTTCACTGCGTTGGAGAACGTGCTGCTGCCGATGCTCGCGCTGCGCGGCAGGCGAAACGACGAGATGACCGCCCGCGCGGCGGAACTACTCGATGAGGTGGGGTTGTCGGATCGCGCGAACTACCTGTCGAGCGACCTGTCCGGCGGGCAACAGCAGCGCGTGGCGATTGCGCGCGCGCTGATGCTGCGCCCGCCGCTGGTCCTGGCCGATGAACCGACGGGCAACCTGGACAGCGAGTCGGGTGAGAAGGTCTTTCAGCTGATGCGCAGCTTCAATGAGCGGTACCACACAACGTTCATCATCGTCTCACACGACGAACGGCTCGCGGCGCGGTGCGACCGCGTGGTGCACTTCGTGGACGGCCGGATTGCGAGCGACAGCGCGAACCCGGATCGGCAGGCGGTATCATAAGTCTACCCGCTGTCGCTGAGATCGAACTTCGCCATGACTCATGGGAGGGCGGTCGGCGCGCCTCGCATGGCGACCGCGCAGGCCGTCACGGCAGCGTCGCCCGCAGGACCAAGCCGCCATCGCCTACGGCGATCACCTCGTTGCCATGACGCGCTGCCGCGCGCACAGTTCCGTTCACCGTTCCCACCGTAGCAAGCGTGGCGCCGTTGTAGTGGAGAATATCGGCGTCCCGAAACACGTAAACGTCGTTCGCCGATCGGGCCACGACAGCACGAATGGTCCCGGTGACGGCAGAATTGGGTCGCAAGGTCCAGCTGGCGCCGTTCCACGCGGCGATACCTGACGCGTTGACGTTGATCACGTCAGTAGACGAAAAGACCTCGATCTCACCCCAACCGCCGGGGGGCGTTGCGGCAAAGACGCTCCAAGAGGTTCCGTTCCATTGGACTCCGGACGGCGCAGCACCACCATGGCCGAGGGCAAAGCCTCCTGCGCCGCGGAGTCGCGTCAGCGCGGACGGGCCACCGGCCGGAATCGGCGTCGTACTCCATGCTGCGCCATTGAACACGTCGATCACACCGGCCTGCCCCACAGCAAAGACTTGCGTCGGCGAGGCGCCCCAAATGGCCTGCGCCCCTCGGGCTGGCACGTCCGGCCCCCAGACCCATTCCGTGCCTGTGAAGTGACCGGCAGGTTCGCCACCGATCACGGCGCTGGTGCCAGAAGCCCAGAGTTTCGATGCCACGCCCTGGGTCGGGATGCTGGTCCGCGGCCGGCCGTTGCGGACCCACTGCCCGCCCGCCCGCCGCGCGACGCTGCCGTTCGTCGCCATCACCTCGTTGCCCCCACCGCCGAGCGCAACCGTCGTCAGATCAGGCAGCCAGCGGAGCGTCTCCCACCCGCTCCCGGCCTGCCGAAGCACCAAGCGCTCGAATGCATCGACAGCCACCACCAGGCGATTGTCGGGTTCGCAGAGGATCGCGGCAAAGTCGGCATAGAGGGCCCGCGGGGCGACGAACTCCTCGACCGTTCCCCCAGCGACGCGGAGGATCCGACCGAACGACTCGGCGACATAGATGGCGCCATTCGGGCAGCGAGTGGCACTTGCGATGTTGATCCAGGGGGTGACCGGACCCTGGTGCAGAACCGTAAGCGCCGTACCGTTCCAGCGGAGAATCACGACCCTGTTGTCCGTACCAACCGCCCCGCCGGAGACGCCCGTGATGTAGGCCTCGGTATCACTCACCAGGACGATGTGGCGGGGCCGGAACGGACTGACTGGGAGCGCGAGCGCTGCCCAGGCAGTACCGTTCCAGCGAAGCACGGTCCCCGCTGTACTGGTTATCGGTGTACCTGCAGCAAGCGCAAAGCTTGGGCCTCCGACTGCAACGCTCCCCAGCAGGGCGGAGGTCCCTGAGGCCGCCGCACTCCAGACACCCGCTGCGCTGCGCATCCGGATCGTGCCCCCGGGATTCCCGACCGCGACCCCGCTGCCGTCCGCGCGAATGGCAACCGCATAGATGGCCTGAGAGCTGGTACCCGTCACCTCCTGAACCCAGACTCCGGGTGCCGTGCGACGGTACAGTACCCCATTGGTTCCGCTGACCCACCCGCGACCGGCCGGATCGATGTGCGCACTGATCACGGCGCCGATCCCGGGCAGCGTCGTGCCGGTCGTGTTCCAGGCTCCGTTGGCCGCCCGCTCGAATACTTGCGTCTGGCTGGTGGCGAGCGCGCTGCCATCCGTCCCCACCACCACACCCGAGAACGCCGAGAAGCTGATGACGGGATCGATCGTGCTGATTCGTGCCTCGGTGCTGGAAGCCCAGGAGGCCGATGCAACAGGCTCAACCGTCACTTGCGCGGTTCCGTTGACGCCCTCACTCGTCGCCGTGATCGTCACTGGTCCACCAATAGCGACCGCGGTGACGAGGCCCGTCTCGGAGACCGTCGCCACCTCCTCGTTGCTCGAGGCCCAGCTGACCGTGCGACCCGTCAGGGGCGCACCGGCGGCATCCCGTACCGTCGCGACGAGTGTGGCCGTGGCACCTATGGTGAGGGCGCTGGTTCCCGGCGCAACGGCCACCGTCGCGACCGGGGGCGGGGTGACCGTGACCTGGGCCGATCCGCTCTGACCCTCGCTGGTCGCGGTGATCGTCACCGGGCCCCCTGCCGCCACACCGGTGACCACCCCGGCACTGGAGACGCTCGCAATCGTCGCGTTGCTGGTGGCCCAAGTCACCGTCCGACCCTGCAACGCGGCTCCACCCGCATCCCGTGGCGTTGCCGTCAGCGTGACGGTCCCGCCAGGCACGACCGAAGCCGTGCCAGGCTCGACCGCCACGGAGGCCACCGCGGCTGGGGGCGGAGGAGGTGGCGGCGGCGGCGGCGGCGCAGGTGCTGGAGTAGTGGGAGATGACGAACAGGCGGCCAGTAAGCCGAAGGCGACCAACAAACGGCGCATGACGAGAGAATCCTTGTAAGGCTCATCTCGTCACGCGCGAGTTCCCTCCAGATTGGCTCATCCCGGCTGCGCCACCACCGGCAGCCGCAGGCGGCGAGGTGCCGGCAGCGACTGACTGCCACCGGGCGTACACATGCTCGAGGAACTGGTGGACGCCACGCGCCACAGCCTGGGTACGCAGCGAGGCGGTATCATCGAAGCCATGAAAGCCGCCGTGCACCTCCGCCAGCAGCACGGGCGACTGAGAGACGGCCTGCAAGCGCGCCGCAAACTGGCGCGCGCCTTCGATCAGCGCCAGCGCGTCGTGCGTACCAGTTACAATCAGCACCGGCGGTGCGGCAGCGTGCATGAAGGTGGCCGGCAGCAGCTCGGCCCAGGCCGCAGGATCGTCACGGCGCTCGGCCGGCAGCACATTGTTGCGCAGGTGGTTGACGAGCAGGTCACCGAGATTGGCAAAGTCATAGTCTTCCAAGCCGGCGTAGTACGGAACCGCAGCCTGGATCCGCGTATCGACGTCCTCGAAGCCGGGCTGCAGATCCCTCTCGCCTGCCTTCAACGCAAGGAACAAGCTCAGATTGCCTCCGGCTGAACCGCCTGTGGCAACGATGAAGGCGGGGTCGCCGCCGTACTCGGCGATGTGCTGCCGAATCCAGGCCACTGCCAGCTTGGCATCGACCAGCGGCGCCGGCCAGCGCGCCTCGGGCGCCAACCGATAGTTGATCGTCACGACGATCCAGCCGGCCCGCGCCATCCGATGCAACAGCGGCAGGGCCGACAGGTTCTTGCGACCGAAGGCATACCCGCCCCCATGCATGTGCAACAGCACGGGGCGCCCTGTTCCCGCGTTGTCGGCAGCCCGCAACAGATCGAGCTGGTTACGCTCACCGTACGCGCCGTACGGGATGTCGGCAATGGTCTCGATGCCCTGCGTGTCGAAGTTCAGAGGCCTGGCCCACTCGGAAAACCGGAGCGGCGCGGTTGCCCCGGTTCGGCGCTCCGGAGGAATCTCGTCCAGGAAGGCAGCACCCAGCCCCCCTTCGAGCGTGCGCTGGATCCGGCCTGGCTCGCCGCCGGCCCGTGCGAGGCTCAAAGCCAAGAGTGCCACAGCAGCCAGCGTCAGTGCGACACCCGCGCCACCCGCCCTCGACCGATGCGCACCAACAGCCAGCAGCACCAGCAGAACGACCGCGGCAACGACGATCATCGGCAGCGACAGCTCGCTTCCGGGCAACGCCATCACGTCCCAGTATTGCCGGACAGCATCGATCCGCCCGTCACGTCCGGTGTAGCGGAAGCTGGCCACGACCGCTAACGCCAGCCACAGTAGCCCGAACGCCACCCCGACCCAGGACAAGGCCCAGATGCGCCGCGTCCGCGTCACCTTAGCAGCCATGCTCTCGCCTCGGCAGGGTCACTGAAGATCGAGTCGATGCTGTACATCTCGGCGTAGACCTGATATTGCCTAGTCACGCCGAACCGGACCGGGTTGTCGACCAGGATTGCGGTCTTTCATGTCAACACCTCGAGTGCAGGAACCACCAGTCGAACCCCTGAGTCCATCGCTTTCGCAGATGTTCCTCCAACATGACGGCACCGCCGACTCTCCGGAAGGGGGACGCGACCGCGGCAGACCTGTATCGCGAGCCCGCCGGAGTCTGCCTGGCGCCCATTCGACCGGAACTTCTCTTGACGCACGTACGGCGAGGAGCGACGTTAGTCGAACGCCGGTCTCTGGGCTCTGCGGGACCCCGAGACTATCTCCGACTTCACAGGATCCCCCCATGCGACCTTCGACAGCGCTCCGACTTTCAGGCGCCGTACTATGCGCGGCTATCATCTCGGCCATGCCGTCAAGCCATAAGCTTGCTGCGCAAACGAACGCCAGGGACGGCATGGCGTTGCCACGCCAGGTCCTGACCTGGTATCTCACCGCGAATGCGGAGCAGGTCTGGCCACATGCCGGATCAACGCTGCGTGAGATGTTCGAAAGCCCGCGTGGCTTACGCGAGGCCGGTAATGCAATTTTACGGGACATGGGCCCCGAAGTAGCGGTGATCGGGGAGCAGATGTTCGATCATCCCGAGGGTGGCGGCGCCAAGGTCTATGTTCGTGCATCGCGTCATGCTCAGATACCGGAGATATTCTGGATCGTGATCTTTGTTCCGGCGGACAAGAAGGTGGAGATGATCATGCCCCAACCCCGGCGAACGATCCGAACGCTCTTTCCGCAGGTCGAACTCCCGGGAGCGTGAGAGCGGATCTCGCGCCCTGGAGTGTCCCTGACCGTTCAACTCCCCTGGCGTCGGATACGACAAGGGTGGCCCTCTCCGACGCCGCCACTGTACGCATTCGTATCCAAGAGCGGGCGCGTCGACTCCCGCAAGGCCGCGCGCAGCCGCCCGATATGCCACTGGTCGGGCAGGACCCTCGTTCATTCGTTCGTGGGGGGGCCTGCCGTATCACTTTCGGGTTCCGCGCGCGCAGCCGCCCGCAGCATCGTGATCGCTGCGTAGAGCACGACGATCATCACCAGCCAGCGCAGCGCCGTGAGTGGCAGCGATTTGACGATGTAGGCAGCGAGGAGCACGGCGGGGATGCCGCCGACGGCGAGGCCTACCGCCGACCGGATCTCGTACCGATCGACCCGGATGAATCGGAGGCTGGCAATCGGCATCAGGAACGCGCACGACCCCATCATGATCGGAAAGGCGGCAATGGGGTTCATGCCCAGCAGACTGATCATGATCAGGCACGGGGCGTAGAGTCCGATACCCAGTGTCATCAGCGCACCAAGCACGAAGTTCCCGACGATTCCGATCCCAAGCAGGGTGCCGCGCAGTTCCAGCGCCGTCCCGCCACCTGGTCCGAGATCGAGGTTCCGCATCAGGAAGAGCACGGCAGCGACCAGTAGCGCAATGCCCATACCCCACTGGATCCGTCGCCGAGGCCATCGCACCACGAATCCGGCACCGGTCCACGACCCGACGACCGCCGCCAGGATGAGAACGGCCATCGTGGTAAACTCCACCTCGACGATCTGGATGTAGATCAGCGCCTGCGCGATGGTTGGGAGGGTATGGCCTACATTGAGCGTGCCGGGGATCTTCTCGTCCGGAACGGAGCGAGTAAAGCGAAACCACGCCGTGGTCGGCGCAAACGACCCGATACCCAAGGTGTCGAAGAAATTGGTTACGGCGCCCACCAGCAGCTGCCGAGCGGCCGGGAAGGTGAAGGACCCATGCGCCCGCCGAACCGCCGTGACCCAGACGTACGTGAAGCCGATCGTGACCGCGACCAGCGCGAGCAACAGCACGTATTTTGGATCCGTCATCGATCGCGCAGCCTCAAGTAGGAATGAAGACGAGATTGCAGCAACCCGGGGATATCCCCAGGTACGAACGTCGTGGTGTGATGGCCAGCGGTGATCTCGTGAGCCACCCTACATCGACAAGCCGTGCCGCTCGGCGATAGGGCCGGTACCCTCGAAATCCACGTCCACCGCGTAGCGCTGGGCGATGGCCGCAACCGCTTCAGGGGTCAGGTTGCCGCCGAG
Organism: Gemmatimonadales bacterium; assembly: GCA_019637315.1. Classification (NCBI taxonomy): domain Bacteria; kingdom Pseudomonadati; phylum Gemmatimonadota; class Gemmatimonadia; order Gemmatimonadales; species Gemmatimonadales bacterium. The sequence continues at coordinate 17,768 of JAHBVU010000020.1, read as the reverse complement.
TGCGTCCAGGTCGCGAAACGCCTGCTCGAAACCACCAGGAGAGATGATCTCGAGAATGCGGGCTGGGGTATCCCCAGCATTCCAGAACGTATGCCACTGACCCCGGGGCTTGAAGATGAGTTCCCCTGCCTTGCCGTACACCTCCTCCTCACCGAGCAGTGCGCCGACGGTGCCTTCGAGCACGAAGCTGTACTCGTCCTCGTTGCTGTGTCTGTGCAACGGCGCCGCAAGCGCCCGCGGAGGCAGCAGATGCTCCACCAAGGCAAAGCGCCCACTGGTTTCCTGGCCGGTGATGAGGAACCGATCATGCAGCACCCCAGGCTGTCCGGCGTACTCGCCATCTGTCAGGCCGAGAACGCGCGCTTTGTTGAGCTCCGATCTCATGCTGCCGCCTTCTCAAGGGTGAGAGCGTTCATCACGACTGGTCGTACGAGGCGCAGCCGATTCGCGATAGGCTCATGGCTCGTCGGCGCTCGGTCCGTAAATCTGGGGCACCGTTGATCCCATCGGCCGCAGGTACGTCGTGATCTGACCGCGATGATGCACAATGTCGAAGAGAAAGCTCCAGGCCATCGGCGCGGCAGGCCGTTCTCGACCGAGGAACTCGAGCGAGCCCTCCCACCGCTCTGACGGGAGAGCGTTCCATCGCTGGGCCATGCCGGCACTGTGATTGTCGTACGCCTCGAGCACCTCCCGCATCGTCGCGGGCATAGCAAGCGGTGACCATTCGAACTTGCCGGTTTCGAGGGTGTCGATGATCATCCTCTCTTCACATACGATTTGCCAGGCAATCTCCTGTGCTGTGCGCGACTTGGGATCGGGACGGTAGTAAGACCCTTCAGGTATCCTCGCCAGTACGTTACGAGTGGTCCTCGACTCCTGGGTCCAGAATCCAGAGAAGAGCGATTTCTCATCCATATGATCTCCTGAGAGGCAGCAACGCGTTACTCGAGCTGCTCACGACAATCAAGCTGCCACAGGAACGACGGAAGAGTCAAGACAGGAGCTGAGCCGTGGTTCCGCGCATTCCGCGACTGGAGCACTTGCGCGACTTCACGACGATCGACCGCTAGGTACTCGCTTGTGCCAACACGTTCGTCAACGATCACCCTGCTCCGGTTCACCTTCCAACACGGGCCTGTAGCCCCGATCCCGCACGCTCTGGATGATCTGATCGATCTCGGCCGCCGGCACGCGAAGTATCTGCAGCGCCGTCGCACCGAGACGCAGGCTCGCTTCGATGGTTTCGGGATATGCGTGTACCGCGCCGGCCTGAAGCAGCTGCGCACTCGTTGCGAGATCCCGTGCTCTCGCAACAACAGGTACCTGCGGACAGGACCTATGCAGGTACGCAAGAGCACGCAAGGCTGTGGTCGAACCGTCGGTGGCAAAGATGACCAGCGATGCACGCTCAACATGGATGGCTGCCAGCAATCCCGAATCGGAGATGTCGCCGAAGTACACTCGATGACCATCCGCTCTTCCTTGTGCAACCCGATTCGGATCGGTATCGAACGCGAGGAATGGAATACCGTGTGAATGCAGCAGCACAGCGACGGTGTGACCTACGCGGCCATAACCACCGATCACGACCTGCTGTTCCAGCGTTTCCGGTAACTCAGGCCTCGTGGGCGCCTCAGCACGCGGGGCCCTGACCAGCCGGGAGGCGATTGCACCGTTGAAGCGAATCAGAACGGCGCCGCCGACCATGGCAAGCAGCACTGAGGTTATCGCAATCTGGCCCAGTGGCATGCCGATTACGTTTGAATCCGACGCGATGGCAATCAGGGCAAGACCGAACTCACCACCCACGCTCAACAGCAAGCCGGTGCGCCAGGCAACTGGGGCGTACACCCCCGACCTGCGCACCATCGCGGCGACAATCAGCGTCTTGCTTGCCAGAATGAGCAGCGCGCCGAGTAGAGCCCAATGCCAGATCGGAGGTATCGCACCCGGGTCGAAGCGCATGCCTATCCCGATGAAGAACAAACCGAGCAGAACATCACGGAATGGGCGTATACTGGATTCCACCTGGTGGCGGAACTCCGTTTCTCCCAACATCATCCCGGCAAGGAAGCCGCCCAGCGCCAGCGAAAGCCCGAGGCTGCTCGTGGTCCAGGCCGCGAGCAGGGCGATCAGCAGGACAGCCAGCGTAAATACTTCGAGAGATCGGCGCTCCGAGATCGAGTGGAAGAGCGGCCGCAGCAGCCAGCGACCGACAATGAACACCAGTACGAACGCGAAAACGGCCTTCGCAATCGCCCAACCGAGCGTGGCGGCCAGTACCCCCGCAGCGACCGACGTGCCCAACACGGGTATGACGACGAGAAACGGGACTGCGGTGACGTCCTGAAATACAGACATCGCGAGTCCGAGGCGGCCGTGCTGGGTATTCTCCTCACCCCGCTCCTTCAGGAGACTCGCAATGATGGTGGTCGATGACTGAGCGAAGACCGCACCGAATACGAATGCGACGGCAACAGGCTGCCCGGTGAGCCACACGATGACTCCAACCAGCAGGGTTGTGAATACGACCTGCCCGGTTCCCAGTCCGAAGACCTGGTGCCGCAGCGTTTGCAACTGCGGCAGGGAGAAGTTCAGCCCGATGGTAAACAGCAGGAAGACAACGCCGAACTCGGCCAGGGTCCCGATCGCGGGTATCGAAACCGTCGGCCCCAGCGTGTGCGGCCCGAGGATCACACCAACCAGCAGATATCCCAGACTCGTCGGGATGTGGAGTCGCTGAAAGGCAACCACGACGGCTGTTGCCATGGCCAGCAGTATGAGGATCTGTGCGAGATACGACATCATCTGGTTACCGTGAGGTGCTAGCGACTCTGGGCACCTACGACCGCTCGCGAAACGGAGCGGCCATGCCATCCCGAACAACATGGGTACAGGACCGCAACCTGGCAAACCGGAATAGCTCGGGGACAGGCCGGATAGACGTCGGTGATGGTCCGAGATCCGACGAGATGCGAACCCACCATGACGTCACCGGGCCGCACGTTCCACCTCGAGCAAGAGGCGGTCGAGTCTCTCTCGATCCAGCAGGATTCCCTGCAGCACCACGGCATGGATTTGCCGCGTGTGGCGAATGTCGTCCAGTGGGTTCGCATTGAGGAGGACCAGGTTGGCCAGCTGTCCTGGACTTACTGACCCAAGCGAATCCTCGACACCGAGGAAACGAGCCGGCGCGTTCGTGGCGGCTCGAAGTGCCTCGAGTGGCGGGATACCTCCCAACTCGACTAGAAGTGCAAGCTCCTCGTGGAGACCAAACCCAGGTAGCGAGTGCTGTGAACCGGGATCGGAGCCAGGCATGATCGTTACACCCGCCGCCCGCATCTCTTTGAGGTTACGAAGCTCCGCCTGATAGGCAGCAGACCAATCCATCGGAGACTCCCCTCTCCGTGCTTCCAGGTCGCCGCGCCATGCCTCACGGGTCCCCCGCGGCACGTACCGAACCGCCGGATTCCGTTCAGGATGGAGGTCGTCGATCAGCGCATCAACGGGAGAGAGCCGCCCTGGCCAGTACGTGAGAGTGGTGACGAAAGTGACGTTGTGTGTCTTGAGGAGCTCCCATAGCGTCCTCCGCGCCGTGTCGGAGACTTCATGCGGTGGCCACAGCCCGTGCTCGACGCTTGCCAGGCCCTCCGGCGGGAAGGGCCAGTTGGCGTGGGCGGCCACGGGCAGCCCATGCTCTCGGGCCCGCACAATCAAGGCAGTCGCGACCTCCCGCTCCGGCCAGCTCCGGATCTTCAGGTGGTCCACCCCAAACGTCACAATCGAGTCCAGCCATCGGACCGCTTCCTCGGAAGTACGGGGCCCAAAGCGCTCCTGCGCCCACTCCGTCGATGCTCCGGCCTTGTCATACAAGTCCCGAGCTGCCGCAAGCCAAGCAGCGTTCTCCACGATTGGAGTGGCAATGAACATTCGTGGTCCCACGACCCGCCCGTCCGCAATCCCGTCGCGCAGTGCCTTGGCCTCCGCCAATCGCACCGCTCCCATGTCGCGGATCCCCGTTACCCCATTGGCCACATAGAGAGCCAGTGCCTCGGACCCGGAGCCGAACATGGTGACGTGCGTGTGCATGTCCCAGAGCCCTGGAATCAGATATCTCCCCGTGCCGTCGACGACCTCCGCAGCTTCCGGGACTGCGGCGTCCGGGCCCGTCTCCACGCGTACGATCCTGTCATGCGAGATAAGCACGGTCTGGTGAGGCCGCGGCCCCATTTCATCGATTACCGTGACATTCACGATCGCTACCGTGATCGGCAATCGAGGGCTGCCACATGAGACGGTGGCGAGCATGAGGAGCAGCGTGAGGCGTCTCCATCCCTTGCGAATCATGCGTTCCGCCTTCGGTACGAGTTTCGATTCCCGTCTGCCGCGCACGACGGGCGCCTTCTGCCCCGGGATCGGAGCAAACTCGCTCCAGAACTCACAAACCCGTGGCTCGCCCGGGCTGATGGCGAGCAGAACCCCAATGCGCCGAGCAGCAGCGAAAGGGTGACAACGGCAAGAATCATGGCCATGCGCACAAGCTGACTCCGCTCGGCTTCAGGGCCAGGCCCCCCCGGACCCCGCCCTGCAAGCGGCATCTCGGCGGATGACGTACATTCTCGGGGCGACATGCGCGTTCGACTCACTGTTCCGCGTGTGTATCCACCTCTGATCCCTCACCGCCATGGCTCCATCCCAGGCCCCGCATCGCTTCCCACAAGCCGCTGAGATGGCCGGGGTGCTCGATGCGTTCGATTGGACGTCCACGGCAATCGGGCCGCCGGACCAGTGGCCGGCCGACCTTCGGGCCCAGGTTCACCTGGCGCTGGATGCACGTATCCCAATGATGCTCGGATGGGGGCCTGACTTCCACCTCATCTACAACGACGGCTATATCCCGATCCTCGGGGACAAGCACCCCGCGGTGTGGCAGACCGGCCCCGATGCCTTCCGGGAACTCTGGGGGTACGTCGGCCCAATCCTGGATGAAGTGTACCGGAGCGGCCGCGCCGTCATGATGGAGAATGCCCTGCTCCCCCTCGCGCGACGGGGCTTTCTGGAGGCGCGCTACTTCACCTTCTCCTATTCTCCGCTGCGGGACAGTGCCGGCAAGGTCGTCGGAGTGCTGTCCGCAGCAGTGGAAACGACCCTCGAGGTCCTGGCGTCCCGCCGCGAGACCCTGCTGGCAACCATGGCGGAGCCGGTCGCTCCGGCGACTCCGGCTGACGCAGTGGCCCGCGCCGCTCGCGCCCTGACCGACGCCGCCGACGTCCCTTGCCACCTGGTGGTGGTTCGGAGCGGCGCCGATTGGACGATCGCGAGCACGAGCGGCTTCATCGGACCAGCGCAGGAAGACATCGACGAGTGGGTAGCGGCACTCCTGCTGTTGTGTCGCGACAGTACCCCGGAGCGACCCGTGCGGTGCCCGATCGCGGACGTCCCGGGGCTCAGGCTCGCCAGTGACACCTGCGGCGCGAGCCACGTCGCGATCATCCCCTTCGCGGGAAACGGAGCGGAGTCCGACGGGATCACCGTGCTCGGTACGCACCCGATGTTGTACTGGGATGACGCGTTCGCATCGTTCTGCGTCAGAGTCAGCGCGCTGCTGTCGGGCCACTACAATGCGCAGCGCCTCCGCACCCTCACGATCGCCGAGGCCGAGGACAGATATCACCAGCTGTTCATGCAGGCGCTCGACGGCATCATTCTCGGCAAGCCCACGGGCGAGATCCTCGCGGCCAACCCCGCTGCATGCAGGATTCTCGGGTATACGGAGGCGGAACTTCTGGCGGGAGGACGTTCGCTCGTACAGGACGACGCCGACCCTCGATGGCGCGATGGCCTGGTGCGCCGGGCCGAGACCGGGGAATTCACCGGCGAACTGTCGTGGATCCACAAGGCGGGCCACCGAGTTCCCTGCGAGGTCACGAGCCGCACCTACGAGGCCGATTCCGGAGAAATGCGCAGCACCGTCGTCCTGCGCGACATCAGCGACCGCCTCCTCCTTCAGGCCCAGCTCGCCGAGGCGCAGAAACTGGAGGTCGTGGGGCGGGTCTCTGGTGGGATCGCGCACGACTTCAACAACCTGCTCGCCGTCATCGACATCCAGGCGGACCTGCTGCGCCATGAGTTGCGCGGCAACCACGAGGCCCTCGCAGATCTGGATCTCCTCGGTCAGACCAGCCGACGGGCTGCTGCGCTGATTCGGCGCCTCCTCGACTTCACCAAACGGTCGCAAGGAGAACCGCGTACCTTCAATCCGGCCGTCGCGATTACCGAAATGGCCTCGTTGCTGCGGCGCCTGGTCGGACCAGGATGCGAACTTACCTTCCATCTGGAGGAAGGAGTTCCGGACGTGCGCATGTCGCCCCATCAGTTCGAGCAGGTGTTGTTCAACCTGGTGGTGAATGCCCGCGATGCGGTGGAGGCGACCGGGCGGAGCGGTGTGGTGGAGGTGCAGGTGGAGCCCGGTCCCGGAGAACAAGTGCGGCTCGTCATTCGCGACGACGGGGTGGGAATCCCCGAGCAGATCCAGCCGCGGATCTTCGATGCCTTCTATACGACCAAGGACCACGGCACCGGGATCGGCCTGAACACCGTCAAGTACCTCGCCGAGGAAATGGGCGGATCCGTGTCGATCGAAAGCGCACCCGGTGTGGGCAGCGTTTTCACCGTCTGCCTTCCCGCCTGGACGACAGAGGAGCCCACCGACGCGCCCGCTCCGGCCGCCGCCACCGCCGTCGCCACCCGTCTGGACGGGGTTCGGGTCCTGTTAGTCGAGGACCAGATCCAGTTGCGAACTGTGCTGACCAAAGTCCTCCGCCGAGCTGGCGCCGAGGTGGTCACGGCATCAAACGGTGAAGAGGCGATTCGCCTGGCCCAGGACAGCCTTCCCGACGTTCTCGTCAGCGATGTCGTGATGCCACTGGTCTCTGGCTCCGAGCTGGTTCGCAGCCTTCGCGCCATCCACCCAGATCTGGCCATCGTGCTCATGTCCGGTTACGCCGGAGAAGAGATCCTTCCGAAGGAGACCCTCGCCGGCATCACCTTCCTGGACAAGCCGTTCGCGGTCGATGTGCTGGTCCAGGCAATCCACGACCTCCTTCCCCGCAACGGAAGCGGGTGAAGCGTCCTGTCTTGCCGCGACCGCTTCGCTCCGGCCCGAACGGAAACGCTACGGGCGGTTGGGCCAGTGGCTCGTCAGCCCTGCCGTCAGCGTGAATGATTCGTTGATGCTCGAAACCGGGATGCTGGCCATGACCGACAGCAAGCGGCCATCGTCGTCGTCGAACTCGAGAATGGCCTCGCGATTCCCTGCCGTGCGCGCAGCAAGCAGTCGGTCACCGAGCAACCGGGCAGTCAGGGCGCGCTCGTGATCCAATGAAGGCAGCGCGCGACAAACGCCGGTCGGGAACACCACGACCCCGCCCTCGACGGCACGGTTGGCGAAGTAATTGCCGACCCCTACCGCGCGCTGGCCTTCGAGTGCCACGACACCGGAGGTTTCGCTGACGCGCGCCTGCCAGGTGGCCCGAGACTGAGCCGGCGTCTCGACCTGGATGTCCGACCATCGCTCATGCATGTAGTGGTAGGCCGCGCCGAGCGCACCGAAGAACACGTCGGGCGTAACCTGCGAGCTGGGCACCAGGGCGTACGGGCTTGCCTGTTCGATGGCATGCCTGCACCAGAGGTCGACCGCCCAAGAGGTGAGGTCCAGCGTGAGCTGGCGCGACCGCATCAGCGGTCGCATGCCGCAGGACGAGGCGAAACGAAATGCGACACCTTCACGACCAGCAATCGACGCGACCGGCGTTCGTCCCTGCGCACGTACGAGAGGAGCAATTTCCTGATACAGACGCGTGCCGATCCCCTGCCGCCGGTGTGATGGCGCGACGATCGTGTGTGTTCGTGCGTTCCGGCCGAGGGCAAACGCACTCGAGGAACCCACCCCGACTACGGTCCCGTCCTGCTCAGCTACCAGAGTCGTCCGCCAGCCGTTGTTCCGCCCTGACGGAAGGTGCAGGCCCCGGTTGATCGCGTGCAAACTACTCGCGCGGTCGGCATCGTTCAGGTACTCGGCGTCGACGAGGCGACCAACGGCCTCCGCGTCGTTCGATCTGAACGGCCGAATGACGAGGTCGGCTCGATGGTCCGTCCGGAGTTGATAGGTTGCACCCGGTATGCGCCCGGCCCAGAGCGTCGAGAGGCCGATGGCAGCAAAGTCGCGTCGGTTCAGGTTCGTCATACCGTGACACCCCAGCGTTGAGGCTCGAGCGATCGTTCTCAATGCTCGTCTCTTGACCGGTGCTCGCGCAAGAGCGTCCCGAGCCGCGAAGCTTGGCAGCGTGTCTGCCGCCGCCGAGCGGCTCCGCACCGGGTAGCTCGAGGGCTTGCCAGCGCCCATCGATCGCCGTTTGGTTGTACGAATCGACCCTCGACGAGCCGCCATGCCCCTCGCCTCTCCCCATGCCCCGCTTCATGCTGACGTCCGCCTCCTCGGCGAGTTGCTCGGCGCCACGTTGCGCGAGCAGGAGGGGAACGCGCTGTTCGAGACGGTCGAACGGGTGCGCGTCCTTGCCAAAGACGCCCGCGGAGGCAGAGTGGCGCGCGAGGAGCTGACCCGCACCCTGCAGGCGCTCTCCACACCCCAGTCGCTCACCGTAGCCCGGGCCTTTGCCCATTTTCTCGGCCTGGCCAATATCGCCGAACAGCACCACCGCATCCGCCGGCGGCGTGACTACCTGCGCACACCAGACCAGGCGCCGCAGCGGGGCTCGCTGGTCGAGAGCTTCCGGCGGATCCTCGGCGCCGGGGTAACACCCGACGCGCTGCATGCGGCGGTGCAATCGCTGCACGTCGAGCTGGTCATCACGGCGCACCCGACCGAAGTGGTGCGACGCACCGTCAGGCGGACTCAGCGGCGCATCGCCGAGCTCCTGGGCGAGCGCGACCGCACCGACCTCACCCCGGGGGAGCAGGAAGAGCTGACCCGCGCTCTCGCGGCCGAGGTGACCAGCCTCTGGCTCACCAACGAAGTCCGCCGTGAGGCACCGACGCCGTTTGACGAGGTCAAGTGGGGGCTGGTGTCGTTCGAAGGGACCCTCTGGGACGCGGTGCCGCGCTCGCTGCGCGAACTCGACCGTGCACTGCAGGCCGCCACCGGAAGGAAGCTGCCGCTGGATGCCGCACCCCTCCGGTTCGGCACTTGGATCGGCGGCGACCGCGATGGCAACCCGAATGTCACCCCGCTGGTGACGGCGCAAGCCGTGATGCTGGCACGCTGGATGGCCGCCGACCTGTATCGCCAGGAGATCGCGGCCCTGCGGGGCGAGCTCTCGATGGACAAGGCCAGCGACGAGCTGCGCCGCAGGGTGGGCGACGCGCCGGAACCGTACCGGGCGCTGCTCAAGCCCGTGGTCGCCCGCCTCCTTGCCATGCGCGAACGCATGGGCGCCCTGCTGGCGTCTGGGGCGCCCTACAGCGCCGATGCCGGCGACTATGCCGACGCAGCAGAGCTGGCCGAACCGCTCCAACTCTGCTATCGCTCGCTGCACCAAACCGGCGCGGCGCGCGTGGCCGACGGGCGCCTGCTCGACATTCTCCGACGGATCCCGAGCCTCGGCATGTGGCTTGCTCCGCTCGACCTGCGACAGGACGCGGATCACCATACCGAGGCGCTCGATGCGCTCACGGCTTCAGCCGGGCATGGCTCCTACCGCGCCTGGGACGAACAGGCCCGGCAAGCGTTTCTGCGCGGGGAGCTGAGCGGCGCGACCCGGGTCATCGCGGATGCCCTCGCGACCGGCTCCAGGTTCGGCAACGATGTCGACGACGTACTCGACACCGTCCGTACCGCCGCGACGCTTCCTCGCGATGCCCTGGGCGCTTACGTAATCTCCATGGCCGCACAACCCTCGGATGTGCTTGCCGTGATCGCGCTGCTGGAGGGGGCGGGACTCGAGCCACCGCTCCGGGTGGTGCCCCTTTTCGAGACGGTGAACGATTTGCAGCAGGCCGCAACGATGGTGGACGCGCTGCTGTCGCTGCCCTGGTATCGCCAGCGCGTAGGCACGGCCCTGGAGGTGATGATCGGCTACTCCGATTCTGCCAAAGACGGCGGCCGCCTCGCCGCCGCATGGGAGCTTTACGCTGCGCAGGAGCGATTGGTCGCCGTGGCGCGGCAGCATGGCGTGCGGCTGACCCTGTTTCACGGTCGTGGTGGATCGGTTGGCCGGGGTGGAGGTCCGACACACTTGGCAATTCAGTCCCAACCGCCGGGCTCCATCAACGGCACCATCCGCGTTACCGAACAGGGTGAGATGGTCGATGCCAAGTTCGGGCTGCCGGCAATCGCCGACCGCACCTTGGAGGTGTACACGACGGCCACGCTGGAAGCCTCGCTGCTGGAGTCGCCGCCGGTGCCGGAGGCGTGGCGGGTGCGGATGCAGGCGCTTGCCGACGCGTCGCGGGCGCATTTTCGCAGCATCGTTTACGACATGCCGGAGTTCATCGACTATTTCCGCGCGGCCACCCCCGAGCCGGAGCTGGGTCGGCTGCGAACCGGAAGCCGCCCGGCGCGCCGGCGTTCCGGGGGCGGAGTGAAGTCGCTGCGTGCGATACCCTGGGTCTTCGCCTGGACTCAGACGCGCTTGCTGCTCGCTTCGTGGCTCGGCGTGGGTGCCGCGCTCGACCAGGCGCTCGAGGCTGGGCACGCAGCGGAACTCCGGGCCATGTATCAGGGCTGGCCATTTTTTCGTTCCACCCTCGACCTGATCGAGATGGTTGTGGCCAAGGCATCGCCGGACGTGGCGGCGGTCTATGACGCGGAGCTGGTACCGCCGCACCTGCGTCCGATCGGCGTGGCGTTGCGCGAGGACCTGGCACGCACCGAGCGTGTCTTGCTGCAGGTGACCGGTCACACGCATCTACTGGAGGAGAACCAGGTGCTGCGGCGGTCGATCGACGTACGAAATCCCTACGTCGATCCGATCAATCTCGTGCAGGCCGAGGTGTTGAGCCGGCTGCGCGAGCCGGGAGCGGACCCGGCGTTGTTCGAGGCCTTCCTGAGTACGGTAAACGGTGTCGCTGCCGGGATGCGGAATACCGGCTAGGGACGCCGACCGTGACCGAGTCGTTCACGGCGCCGGCCGGTTCCCCGAGCAAGCGCCGAACACAGTCACTGCGAAATGCGCGCACCGTCGCCCGAGAGGAACACCGAATTCCAGGACAGGCGCGGCTGCGTCTCTCCGACAGGCAACGGCAATGTCAGGTAGGCATCAACGCCCGGCGCGTAGAGCCAGCCGTAGCCGACCTGATAGAGCTGGTAACGTGGCCCGTCGCCGACTTGCATAACGGGCGTGGCGCCCGCGGCGTCGATCATAACCTCGCCAAGGCCTTCGATACGATAGCGCCCCGCCACGGCGACCAGGTCGACCTGCGTGTCCTTGTCGGATGCAACCGCTGGCGCTGGCAGGGCGTCACCCCCCTCCGCGAGCGCGATGAGCGTTCGCATGAACCACGGATGCAGCGGCGGGGCGATGGTGCTGTTGGAGACGAACACGGCGGTCACGTTTCGCGCGGCATCCCAGTAGACGAGGTTGAAGAACCCCTGGTGGTGACCGGTGTAGTAGCAGCGCAGGCGATCCGTCGCGCAGTACCAACTGGACAGCGTCATTGCCGATGGGTGCCCGTCGATACGCGCAGGCACCAGCGCCTGATCCCAGACGTCCGCCGGCACGGCACGCCGCTCCGCCCACGCACGCGCCCAGGCGTGCAGGTCGCGCGCCGAGAAATAGATGTTCGAACCGCCATAGATGGCCTCGTTGTCGAACACGTCGAAGACGGCCGCATCGGGCCGGCTCGAGTCGAACCCGAGCGTGCGCACGCCAGGCCAATCGGCGAAGCGCGCCGGCCGCAAGAATGCTGTCGTCGCGCCTGCTTCGGCGAGCATTCCCTTTACCACGTGCTCACTATAGGACGCGCGCGTCACCCGTTCGATGAGCAGCGCCAGGGTGTCGTAGCAGATGTTGCAGTAGCTGAACTGCGAGCCGGGCGGAAAGAGCGGCCGTGGCGATTGCCGCCGCATGACGTTCTGCAATTCGAGATTGTCGACCGGTCGTTCGCCCTCGAGCACCGGCTGAAAGGGATCGTAATCCGGCAGACCCGCGGTGTGACTGAGCAAATGCCGGATGCTCACGTCGGGATAGGGAAACTCTGCGACGTATCGTTGCACCGGATCGTCGAGCGCAAGTGCGCCTGCGGCGACGAGCCGCCAGATCGCGGCCGCGGTTGCGGTTTTTGCCAGCGATGCGCCGTCCGCTGGGGTGTCGAGCGAGAAGGAGCGGGTACGATCCGCCCGTCCGAACGCCCCTTCGTACACGATACGTCCGTCGCGCGACAGGATCACCGCGCCGCCGAAACTGCCTGCGTCGTGCAGACCGCGAAGCAGCGCCTGAGCGTCTCGCGCCGTCTTCGCACCCTCCTGGCCACCGCACGCGCCGACGATGAAGAGCGCAATGACAAGCACGAGGGTCCGGCGCGTCACGATCGGATCCATGCGGCGAAAGCTTGCCAAGCCATCGTGTCGGCTACCAGGAACTGGACCTCGAAAACGAAGACGAGGAAGGCACCGGCCCACAGCGTCACAGGGTGAACCCTGCGCGTGCTCCAGAGATCGTAGAGAACCATCAGGAGCAGGAAGCTGTAGGGCGCGCGGGCGGCGCTGGGAATGTTGTGGTACAGGAACTCGACGGGCCACCGAATGAACCCTGCGAACATGAGCGCGACGTGGGCCATCACGACCAGCCGCTTGTGCGCGGGCGGAGCGCCTCGCATTCGGTAGGCAAGCGCGATGAGCACCGCGAAGACCAGCACCATATTGGTGTTGATGAGAAAGAGCAGATGTTCGAGGCCTGGCGGAATGCCTCGCCTCAGAATATCTGCGCCAGCCATCAGACCGGTTACGACCATTGCGCAAGCCAGTGGCACAGCGATGACCCCGAGGCGGCGATGCAGGTCGACGCCGTGGGCGGAAGCCAGAGACACCTGCGCGGCAAACAACAGCATCCAAGCGGTGGCCACGAGCGCGTGGACGTGAATGATTCGACTCGGTAGGGACGCGTTGACCATCCCGGCGAGGTAATAGGAGGACGCAAAGCCTACGAACACCGTGGCGAGCAGGAGCACGGCCATGCCCAAGAAGAACAGGTGTTCGTGGGACCGCCTCGATGGCGCCGAGGCCGGATGTTGATCGTTCGGTTGAGTAGGCCCCACGAGAGGCTCCACGCGAGTGCTGGAGAATCCCGCCTCTTTCATCCGGGCTGCCCGGTATAGTCGAAACCGCCCGCCGTCTCGATCAGCATGTTTCGGTCGGCGGCACCGACCGCTGCGACGTACTCCTCGAACACTGGCGCCACTTCCGGCAGGTCGAATCCGACGCCCCGCAGGTGTCGGCTGGCCAGCACGATCTGAGCTGCCAGATCGCCCTGCGCAGTGCCCACATCGACGAAGGTTCGGTGATTCGCCCAGGGGTACGCCCGGGCGATCTTCATGGTGGCACCATGGCTGATGCCGGTCATTGCCGCAAGGAACTCCTTGAGACGAAGGGGATCGGTGTAGAGCGTCTCGAACAGACCTCGGACGCTTGGGGCGTCCAATCAAGGCGGGTCACCGGCTGAAGCGCTTAACAATCTCCTCATGGGGGATGAGCTGGCCGGCTTCGACTTGGGCCAAGCCCCGCTCCACTTGGGCGATGAAAATCAACCGCTCAATGGCGTCTTCGATCGTCGCGTCGGCGGGGAGATCATCGACGGCGGCGAGAATGCGTTGCTTCAGCTGCGGCGAACTCGGCATGGTAATCCCTCGGTCCGGAATAACGACATTCTCAAGTAAGCCGGGGCTCGGATGGTTCGCAACTTCGCGAGGAAGTGACCGACGCCGTGCGGCATAACGACTCTGGGTTTCAGCGGCAGCCGGCACGGAGCCGAGCGGCCGCGCCATCCTCCAACTAACATGGGGGCGCGGCCGCGACTCCGGAAGCGGAGGCCCGCCCGGCTGTCCGCTGCAAACCCTGTTATGCCGCCCTTGACAATCCTCTCATATTGTACAATAGTCCTGTACAAGACAGGAGGTGCCCGATGACCGTCAAGACCAGCTACAGCCACGCCCGTGAAAACCTCGCCTCCCTCTGGGACGAAGTCGAGAGCTCGCGCGAGCCCGCCGTCATTCAACGCCGTGGCCACGAGGACATGGCACTCATTCCGGCCGACGAATTGGCCAGCCTGCGGGAGACTGCCTATCTCTTGCGATCGCCTCAGAACGCGGCCCGATTGCTCGCCGCCTTGACCCGCGGCCGACGCGGCCGGACCAAGGCGAGCGACCTCGCGACTCTTCGACAGGACCTCGGACTGAGCGAGGCATCCTGACCCGCCGGTCTCCACACCGGCGCCGGGCCGTCCTCCAGGATGAATGCCTGGAGGATCTCCGCTACTGGGTGGACACCAACCGCAAAACGGCCCTGCGCGTGTTCGATCTGCTGGAGGCGGTCTTGCGGGATCCCTTCACTGGTCCCGGGAAACCGGAACCGCTCAAACATCTTGGCGGCAATGTCTGGTCACGCCGGATCAATGAAGCGGACCGCCTCGTCTATGAAGTGTTCGACGATCGCGTGGAGTTTCTGCAGGCCCGCTATCACTACTGATCCGCGCCGACGGCATAACGACTTTGGGTTTCAGCGGCAGCCGTCTGGGAGCTGAGCGGGCGCGCCATCCTCTAACCAACATGGGGGCGCGGCCGCGACTTCGGAAGAGGAACCGCGCCCGGCTGCCCGCTGCAAACCCTTGTATGTCCAATTTGAAGTAAGCTCTCTGCACAACCCAGCCGACAGCCCGGGCAAACCTGGGTCCCGAGACCGGTAACAAGCGAGGGCGTCGGGTGGGCCTCGAGACGAGCCCGAACGGTTGAGCGGGGGCACCCCGGATGACGCAAGGACGGGCCGCAGCGAGATCACCCAACAGGGAGGCTCCCATGACGCAGGGAACGGCAGGAGTCGTGGTCGGCATTGACGTCGCCAAGGCCACGTTGGATGTCGCAGTGCTCCCGAGCGAGCCGCCCTGGACGGCGGCCAATACCGACGCGGGTGTCCGCCGGTTGGTGCGCCAGCTCCAGGCCCGCCACCCCGCGCGCGTGGTGCTCGAAGCGACGGGCGGCTATGAACGCCTCGTGGTCGCCGCGCTGGCGGCCGCGGGCCCGCCCGTCGTCATCGCGAACCCACGGCAAGTGCGCGCCTTTGCGCGGGCGATTGGCCAGCTGGCGAAGACGGACCGACTGGATGCGACCGTGCTCGCCCGGTTCGGCGAGCAGGTGCGCCCCGCGCCCCGGCCGCTGCCGGATCGGACGACCCAGGCGCTGGACGCCTTGCTCACCCGCCGTCGCCAGCTGATGAAGATGCGGACCGCCGAGACGAATCGGCTGGACCTCGCGCCGCGCGCTGTGCAGGCGGATCTCCGCCGCCATCTCCAATGGCTGGCGCGCCGTCTCCAGGCGCTCGATGCGACCAGTCGCGACGCACGTTGCGGCCAGTCCCCTCTGGTGCGCGAAGGACGCGCTGTTGCAATCGATGCCTGGCGTCGGCCCGGGCCTCAGTCGCACGCTCTTGGCGGACTTGCCGGAGCTCGGGGCACTCTCCCGACGCCAGATTGCGGCGTTGGTCGGCGTGGCACCGATGGCCCGCGACAGCGGCACGGCGCGGGGCGTGCGGCGGGTGACCGGCGGCCGCGCCCCGGTGCGGACCGCGCTGTACATGGCGGCGGTGACCGCGGCGCAGCACAACCCGCCCGTGCGGGCGTTTTACCACCGGCTTCGCGCGGCGGGCAAGCCCACGATGGTCGCGCTGATGGCCTGCATGCGGAAGCTGCTCACGATCCTGAACGCGATGATCCGGCATGGCACACCGTGGCAGGGAACGGTCGACGCCGACCTGGCGACCGCCCCCGGATAACACGGAGCGAGACACGGTTGCTTGTTAGGCGTCAATGCGGCACGAACCGCTTGAGTGATCTAGATCCAGCATCGTATAAGCAGTATTTGCGAAGGCAAGCCAACCCTTGCCTGTCGTGAGACTCCTGTCGTCTTCCAACTCCCAGATGGCGGCGAGGACCGCCTGAGCGAACGCCCACCCAAGAATGCGCGTCGCCTCCAGCCGTAGTATGCGTGCAAAATGATCGACTCGCTTCCGGAGCGTGTTCGGTGCAGCGAAAATCTCGGGACGGTCGCAAGGATTCCGGAGTGCGGCTCCGACTTCATATGCAAGTTCGCCGACAACACCCTTGGGGTCGATTGCGAGCCACCCTCGCTGTGAATCAAGAAGCACATTCGAAGGATGGAGATCGCCATGGAGCAGACGTACATGCTCCTGGGAGGCACATAGTTCCCCATAGGTTCGGTGCGCTGCCTCTACGAGCGGCTTAGGAATCTCGGACCCGCCAAGCGCCGCATACCGCTCGAAGCCTTCCCCCCACACTTGGATAGTCGGCACGGTGCTCGGTGGAGGATCGGGAGACATCTGACCGACTACCTCTGCGATGATCGCGATCGCGGCATTGTCCTCGATGCCGGCATCCACAAGGGTTGTCCCCGGCAGAAGCCGCTCAAGCAGCACAGCGCCGTTCGTGTATTCCAGCACTCGAACCACACCTCGGCCCGCGAAAGCCTCTAGCACCTGTCCCGAGCACCATTCGTCGCTGGAGGGCCTCGCAAGCTTGATGACGACTGGCTGTCGATCGCGGCGACCAAATGCGACGACGGAACTGGCTGTGTGGACTACATCCTCGACGCTGACACGCCACGCCAAGACACGCTCGTGCAACCGTGAATGCAGTTCATCCGGGCTCATCGAGTCTATCAACGTTGACGCCTAACGACTTTGGGTTTCAGCGGCGGCCGCTCGAGGAGCTGAGCGGCCGCGCCATCCACACCTAACATGAGGGCGCGGCCGCGACTTCGGAAGAGGACGCCCGCCCGGCTGCCCGCTGCAAACCCCCGTTAGACGGCGCCTTGACGATATGTCACATTCGACATACTATCCCCTATGGGCGCGGACAAACCGCTCGTCTGGCTTCGCGGGGAAGTCAAAACCCCGCCCTTCTCAGCAGCCGCCCGCCTCGAGGCCGGGGTGCTACTGCGCCGCTTGCAGCGGGGCGAGAAGCTGAGCCTGCCGCACTCGCGACCGATGCCCAGCATTGCGCCGCGCTGCCATGAACTACGCATCCCGGACGAGCAGGCCACCTGGCGAATCATCTATCGGCTGGATACCGATGCCATTGTGATTGCCGAGGTGTTCAGCAAGAAGACGGCACAAACCCCGGCTGGGATTGTCGCGAACTGCCGCCGACGCTTGCGGCGCTATGATCAGCTGATGGCGGACTCGGAGGACGCATGAACAAGGCAACGCGGACCAGACTGGAAGCGCACGGCTGGCAGGTCGGAACGGCGGCGGAGTTTCTGGGCCTGAGCCCCGAAGAGGCAGCCTTTGTCGAACTGCGTCTGTCGCTGGCGGAAGCGCTGCGCACTCGGCGAACGGCACGACGACTGACCCAGGCCGCCCTCGCGAAGCGCGTGGGTTCCAGCCAGTCACGGGTGGCCAAGATGGAAGCGGGCGACCCGTCGGTGTCGATCGATTTGCTGCTGCGCTCGCTTCTGGCGCTGGGGGCAACTCCCCGGGAGATCGGCTCATCGTTGACCCGTCGTCGAAAGCGCCGGGTCGCCGT
>JAHBVU010000019.1 GCA_019637315.1 Gemmatimonadales bacterium | reverse complement strand
CGCGGCAGACTGAGCCCGGGCGCGCCCCGGCTCAGACGGCGGTGAGTCGGGCCACCGCCCGCGCCCAGGTCTCCCGGATCGCGGCGCGGTGCCGCGCGACGTCCGCACGGAGTCGCGCCGGTGCGTCATCGCCATCGTAGCCGAGACGGCGGGCGAGCGCGCGGAGCGCCTCGGGCTGCTCGTCGAGCGCTTCGACCGCCTGATCGCGCTCGATGCGCAGGCGGGCGCCGAGCTGCTGGAGGAACGCCCAGCCGTCACGGAGGGCCTGCGCGTCGGCGGCGGGGAGCAGCCCGGTCTCCGCCAGCACGTCGAGCGCGGCACGGGTCGAGCGTACGCGGAGCCGCGGCTCGGCATGGCCGTGCGCGAGCTGCAGCATCTGGACGAGGAACTCGACGTCGACCAGCCCGCCCCAGTCCGTCTTGATGTTGACCCGTCCCGCCGCCGCGCCGCGTTCGGCGGCGATGCGCTCGCGCATGTGCGCCACCTCGCGTGCCTCGTCCGGCGTCAGCCCGCGACCGTAGACGACGCGGGCGATGATCGCCTCGACGTGCACGCGCAGCGGCGCCGCGATCACGCCGAGCACGAACAGCAGCGGGACCATCGGCCCTCGGAGGGGCGTCACGCCAGTCACCATGCAAGTAAGGTAACAGCCGCGGCCGGCCCCGCGGACTGCCGGGGCCGGCCGGACCTGTCCCCAGCCGGTCGTCACGGGTGGGTGACCGACACGGTGTCCCTCACCACGGGCACGGTATCGATGACTGGAATCCGGGTCATGCTGTCCCGCCACATCCCGACCTCGAGCCGGAAGAGTTCGGCCAGATGGGTCAGGTCTGCGCCATCGGGCTCATCGACCTCTCCGATCAGCGCCGCGATCCGCGCCAGGTTTGCAACCGCCTTGGCATAGCCGCTGTCGGCGCGAACCGCTGCCTGGTACGCCCGCTTGGCAGACACCGGATGCCCGGCCCGTTCCAGCGCCATCCCCAGGTTGTTCTGAAACACAGGCGACGTCGAGCGCAACTGCACGGCGCGGGCAAGCGGCCCCATGGCCAGGCCCGGTTCTCCCTGCTCGAGGAAGAAGGAGCCGTAGTTGTTGAGCGTCCAGACGTCGTTCTCGTCGAGCACCAGCGCGCGGCGATAGGTCTCGCTCGCCTGCTCCGCATGGCCCAGCCTGACCTGCGCCCGTGCCAGGATTCGCAGGGCCTCCGTCGACGACGAGTCGATCGTCAGGGCATCCGTGGCGCGATCGGCGGCTTCCCCGGGCCGACCCCAGTCGAGCAAGGCCCGTGCAGCGCCGACATAATGGCCGGCTACGTCTGGTTCGAGCGCAATGGCCCGCTCGAATGCCTTGACGGCGTCACGGTAGCGCCCGCGACGAGCCGCATCGAGTCCGACGGACCGCGCATCGGCGGCCGTGACGATCTCGACCACCCGCGGCGCAGCGACCGGCGACGTCTCGACCCGGGGTGACAAGCCACCGGCAGGCAGCACCACGGCAGCGGGCTCTTGCGGTGGCAGCTGCGCAATCACGACCGGCTTGCCTCCGGGCACGTCGCACGCACCCATTACCGGAAGCAGCAACCAGGTCAGCAGCGAGGGACGGCGAAACGGCAGGACGAAGCGGGTCATACAGCCTCCTTGAGTGTGGAGCCCGCGGGCGCGATCGACCGCGGGGTCACACTTCACAAAGGCAAGGACGCTGCCGTTCGATACCCTCCCGGAGCCGCACCGCCAAATCGTTTCATGACAACCGGTTAGGCAAATCGACGTCGGAGTCCGGCCCGGAGCACGTGTCCGCCTGGACACACCCACCCCGAACGGCGGGTGTCCCGGCGGACACAGCCCCATCGCCGCGTCAGGAACGCAGTCAGGAAGGAGAGGAAATACCGAGACGACGCATGATCTTGAGCAAGCTGGCGTGATCGGCCAGGCCGAGGGCATCGGCCGTCCGGGTGATCTGCCAGTCGTGGCGTTCCAAAGCGCTCAGGATGATATCGCGCTCGGCGTCGACCTTCTGCTCCTGGTAGCTGCGATGCGTCCCGCTCTCGGCGACTTCGTCTCGCAATCCCGGCGGCAAGTGCTCGGCCCGAATCACCTCCCCCGCTGCCGCCACCACGATCCGCTCGATGATGTTTCGCAACTCGCGCACGTTGTTCCGTCGCCAGTCGTGGCGAACCAGCCGGTCCCGCACCTCGCCCGACAAGCGCTTCGGCAGCAGACCGAAACGAAGGCAGACTTCCTCGACAAACTGCTCGGCAAGCGACACGATGTCTTCCTTCCGCTCGCGAAGCGGCGGAACCTGCAAGGTATGGACATTGAGCCGGTACAGCAGGTCGTCGCGAAAGGCTCCGCTCCGGGTGGCCGCATCGAGATCCCGATGGGTTGCCGCGACGATACGGATATCGACCGGGATGGTGCGTGAGGCCCCCAGCGGCATGACTTCGCGCTGCTCGAGCACCCGGAGCAGCTTGGCCTGACCCGGCAGCGGCAACTCACCGATCTCATCGAGAAAGAGGGTGCCACCACCGGCCATCTGAAAGGCGCCGCGTCGAGCCGCCACGGCGCCGGTAAACGCACCCTTCTCGTGACCGAACAGTTCGCTCTCGATCAGATGCTCCGGCAGCGCAGCACAGTTGATCGGCACGAACGGTCCGAGCGCCCGCGGGCTCAACCGGTGAATCTCACGCGCCACCAGTTCCTTGCCGGTCCCGCTTTCGCCCAGGATCAGCACCGTGCTCGGCACCGGTGCGGTGCGACCGATGGCGTCACGCAAGGCCTGCATCGCGGCGCTTCGCCCGCGCAGCGACGACTCACCGAGCTGCGCCTGCAGCGCAACCACCTCCCGACGCAGCCGAGCCCGCTCGATGGCGTCCGCCACTTCCAGGACCACCCGCTCCATCGGTTCGGCCTTGTCGATGAATCCGACCGCACCGAGCCTGACCGCCTGAATGCAGCGGTCGAAGTCCCCGGTGCCGGTGTAGACGATGACCGGGGTCTCGTTGCCCCGGTGCGCCAGCTCACGCAGGACCTCGAAGCCATCGATGCCGGGCATCTCGAGATCGAGGAGGACGCAATCGACTCCGCCACTTTCGAGCGCCGCGAGAGCCGCGGGCCCGTTGGTGACCGTCTCGACCTGATGCCCAGCCAGCCGACGCAGGTCATACGCGTAGGACTCGGCCAGGGCCGGGACGTCATCGACGATCAGCAGGCGACTCATGCCGTTGGTAACTCCACCCGAAATGTGGTCCCCTGCCCAACGGCCGTCTCGACAGCCAGCGATCCGCCCAGATCGCTCACCAGGCGGCGAACCACGGACAAGCCGAGTCCGGTGCCTTGGGGCTTGGTGGTAAAGAAGTCATCGAAGGCGCGATCGAGCTGCTCGCGGGTCATTCCCGCCCCGGTGTCTGCCACCTCGATCACGACCTGGCCCGGCGCCCCGGGCCGCACCCGCAGCACGACCTGCCCGGCTGGCGATGCGGCATCGACCGCATTGGCAAGCAGGTTCTCGAGGATCCGCCTGACCGGAACTGGATCGGCCCGAAGCAGCGGCTCGGGTGTCATCAGTTCGGTCCGAATCACCACTCCGTCTCGGGCCGCTCCCCGGGCCAACTCGTCAACGAGGCGATTGGCCTCCGCCATTGCGGGGCCAGACGCCGGCGATAGCCTGGCATAATTCCGCGCCAGGTCATCGAGGTACGCTACGCTCGACTCCATGGTCCCGCGACGGGCCCGATAGACATCGACCAGCTGATCAGGCGCCTGGTCGACGGTCTGGCCGAAATGGCGAACCGCGTGGCGGATCGGTGCCAGGCCGTTCTTGATGTCATGGGTCACCTGTCGCGCCAGATCGCCGACGGCGGCGCGACGTTCCGACTCTCGCAAGCGTGCGGCACCGAGCTTGAGCCGAGTCGTCATGGCCGCGAGAAGACGGCTCAATCCCCCGATCTCGTCGGTCCGATCGGTCTCGAACGCGACGTCCAGGCGATCGAGATCGATCCGGCCGGTCTTGTCCGCCAGCTCGGTAATCGGACGGGCCAGCGCATTGGCGACACCCACCGCAATGCCGATCGCACCGAGCAGAGTCACGCCGAGTACCAATACGAACCAACGGTCGACCCGGCGGGTCAGGTCACGGGCAGGCCCCGGGTCCCGCACAATGGCCACCACCCCGGCCGCCGATTCCCCGGCAACCTCGTCGACCACGATCACCGGGATCCGCGCTGCGACGGTCTCCGGCAGCGGCGCCTTGCCGACCAGCACAGCGCGCACTTCCGGATCCGCGCCGAATCCGGCAATCGTCGACGAATCGAGCGGCGCGCCGCCAACCAGGTAGTACCGCTGCCCAAGCAGTGCGAACGAGTCGATCGCGGCCAGCACACTCCGCTGTCCCTCGGCCGTCCGAACCCGAGCCAGCGACAGACTGTCACCGCGGCCCTCGAGCGCTCGCAGCAGCAGCGGTGCCGAGCGACCGTAATCGTTGCGATACTGGCCGGAACTCAGAACCCGTCCCGCGCTGTCATGGAGCGTCAGGGCAGCGAGACCGGCCGCCCGCATTGCCTCGCCGGCCCAGTCGAGCAGCCAATTCGACTCGCCGCCGCCCTGCCGGACCAGGCGGAAACGATTGTCGACCGCGAGGTCGCTGCCAAGCTGACCCAGCCTGGCCCGCACCCGACTGCGTTCCGATCGCAGTTCAGACTCGATCGTCGACACCAGCGCACCAACCCGCCTGCTCCCCTCCTCTTCCAGCCGAGCTTGCATCTCCGCGCGGACCCGCCAGCCGAACAGCGCCACGGGCAGCACCGCGACAGCCGCAAACGCGAGGACGATCCGGGTCCGAAAGGTCACGGCACGCTCGTCGATGCGAACCCGACCACCCGCCCCGGCGCCCACCGCAGCGGCGGCACACCCCGCCGGACGATCACAGCGCCGCTGGCGGTCACGAGCGCGGCAACCCGAGCGTCCAACGGCGTCACGCAGCCCACCCTGGCCGCTGACTGCCCAGCCGCGACGACCGCTGCGGCCTCGCCGCGCGCCATGATTCGCCTCAGCTCAGCTATCGACGCCACCGGTTCCGCCCGGGCGCCCTGCCCCAGCTCGGCGACCCACGGTGGTCGGGATTCGCCAACCGCGAGCGAGGCGACGCGCTCGGCCAGTTGCCGGGCCACCTCGTCCTGGGCCAGATACGCAACGACCGGACGCCGACGCCCTCCCTCGGCACGGACTCGATTGCAGACGCTGTCGGACGGCTCCGCAGCGAGGGGCGTAGCCCGTCCACGCACTGCGCGCACGGCCAGGTCGGTTCGGTCAGCAGCCGACGGTTCATCGACACGGTCGCCATCGATCGTGACGAGGTAGTACTGGCGGCGGGGGCCGGTCGGCAGCAGCGCCCACTCTGGATGGGCATCGGCATACCCGGCGGCACGCGCATCGAGGGCGAACATCAGGTCAGCACCCCGGTCAAGCAGGTCACGGAGATCCTGATCGGGAACGGCCCGCTGCACGACAATGACCGACGGACCAGCACCACCGCTGTTTCGCACCAACCGAGCAACCGCCGCACCGCCTTCGGTTGCCATCCGATACAGGGCTTGCCTGGCCTCCGGTCGATACCTCCCCCGACAATCGGCATCCTCGACCCCGTCCGCAAGGAGGCGCGCTACGAAGCGATCGCCGGCGCTGCTGTCACCGTCGGCGAGTGGAGGCTCGGCCAGAACGACGCGAACCGTGTCGAGCCAGGTGCGCCCCGCATCTGCCTCGAAGACGCACGGGTCGCCGAGCGGAGCAGGACGTCCGCTGGTGCGGGCGCCGCATCCGGCCAGCCACAGGAGCGTGGCCGCCAGAGCCGCAACGCGGCAGGTCAGCGCGACCCTCCGCCGAAGCTCCGGCGCGCCTGGCCACAGGCGGGCCACGGCTGCGGCCGGCCATCCGGGCCCGGCGGCATCACCCGCCGGTCGCGAGGCACCCGCTCAGGGTCTTCCGAGGCCAGGTACGCAAGCATCGCCGCCAGGGTGGCGTTGTTGCGCAGGTCGTCGAACACGATCTTGTCGTAGGTGTCCCGGTTGGTATGCCAGGTGTACTGCCGATAGTCCGGATAGTTCGACTGGAGCCGGAAGGCGGGTGCCCCTTCGCACAGAAAGGACATATGGTCGCTCCCGCCCCGCTCGGGCTCACCCGGCAGGTCGAGGTCAATCAGACTCTCGATTTCTGGCGGAATCTGACTGAGCCAGCGGCCGAAGTGGGCTCCCGCCCCGGTCAGCCCCATCATTCGGATGTAATCGATCCGCCAGGTGCCATTGTCCTGGTTGAACGACGCCTGCATCCCGCTGACCACCTTGGGATTGTCCTCGGCAAACGCGCGGGACCCGATCAGCCCCTGCTCCTCCCCGCCCCAGTGCCCCACCAGAATGGTCCGTTTCGGGGTCGGGTAGGCCGCCTTGAGCAGGCGCATTGCTTCCATCATCATCACGGTGCCGGTACCGTTGTCGGTAGCTCCGGAGGCGCCATCCCACGAGTCGAGGTGCGCCGACAGCAGGACGTACTCGTCGGGCTTCTCGCTGCCCTTGATCTCGCCGATCAGATTGAACATCGGCTGCTCACCGAGCGATTCCGAGCGCGCATCGAGCCGGAGTCGCGGACCCTGGTTGTTCTGCGCCAGCCGGAAGAGCAAACCATAGTCTTCGCAGCTGAGATCCAGCGCCGGAATCTGGCGCGTGGGCGCATTGAAGACCTTGTTGACCCCCCACCCGGCGGACCACAGCGTGGTCAGCAATCCCGCGGCGCCGGCCTGCTCGATCGCTGCGCCAGCCCCACTCCCCAGCCGGCGCATCCGATCGCTCCAGGCCCGCCGGTTGGCCTCGCGAGCCGCCTTCATCCTCGCCACCGTCTCCGGTCGCGCCAGGCGCTCCCAGTTCTCATCCGGCCGGCAGGTCAACTCAGCCGGCGACCAGAGCACGAACTTGCCGCGCACGCTGGGCAGCCAGGCCGCAAACGCCTCTGCATCGCGCACATCCGGCAGCAGCACGACCTCCCCTTCGACCGGTCGCGTCGTGCCGGGGCTCCAGGCCAGCATGGTGGCCTCGAGGGTGCGCTGACGCGGCGCAATCAGATCGACGTGGGTGTGACCGCGCCGCCACCCCTGCCAGGTGCCGTACTGCTCCTTCCGCGCCGTGATACCCCACTGCCGATACACCGATGCCACCCAGTCGACCGACGCCAGGAACGACGGCGACCCCGAAAGACGGGGCCCGATCGAATCGAGCAGCACCTGCGCCAGGCGCTCGACCTGGGAGCGTTCCGTCATTCCCTCCGCCCAGATTCGGCGGATTACCGGATCGTCGGTCGGAAAGGTCTGAGCAGCGGCGCCCGGAGCCAGGGCGAGCGCAAGTGCAAACCACACGGGAGCGCGAACAGTCTTCATATCACCTGCCTGGGTTGGGATCCGCCCGGTGGGCGGGTCGATTGCGGACCGCAAGCCTCCGTTAAGCATAGTCGCGCGGCCGCCCCTTCTGGACTGCAAGCTCGACCGCCGGACCGAGCGACTCACTTGCAATCGCGACACGACGGCAGGAGACTTCCAGGGTGCGGATCTGACCCAACCTCCACCGGAGAGGTCCCTTGGGGCTTGCGCTGCTTGCCACGCTGGTCGTCGTGGGCGTGTATGTGGTGGTCGGCTTCAACGGCCTGACCAGGTTGCGCCTGCTGGCGGACAACGCCTGGTCGGACATCGATGTCCAGCTCAAACGCCGACACGACCTGATTCCGAGCCTCGTCGCGACCGTGCAGGGGCACGCTGGCTACGAGCAGAGCACCCTCGACGCCGTCGTCTCGGCCCGGAACCGAGCGCTGGCCGCATCGGGCCCGGCCTCGATGGCCCCGGCCGAGGCCGACATTGCCGGCGCGGTCAAGCGCATCCTCGCGCTGGCTGAGGCGTATCCCGACCTCAAAGCCGGCGAGAGCTTTCTGGCTTTGCAGCGCAGCCTGACGGAAATCGAGGAGCAGGTTCAGCAGGCCCGGCGGTACTACAACGCCGTGGTTCGTGATCTCAATACCAGCGTCGCTCAGTTTCCCAGCAACCTGATTGCAGGAGTGTTCCGTATCCAGCCTCGCGAGTTCTTCGGCCTCGACACGCCGGCGGAGGGCGCGGCTCCGCGGATCGCGCTCGACCCATGATCGTTCGACTGTTGCTGGCGCTGGCTGCCACGCTTGGCGGCTCGATTGCGGCCTCGAGTCCGGTCACGGCACAGCAGCGCTCGCTCGTCCTGGCCCGCTTCGACGCCGCCATCACGGTCCGCCCGACCGGCGAACTCGAAATCACGGAGACCATCGCGGCCCGCTTTACCGGGGTCTGGAACGGCATCTACCGTTCGATCCCGGTCGAGTACCGGACGCCGTCCGGCTTCAACTGGCGAATTCGCCTCGACCTCCAGTCGATCACCAACCAGGACGGCGAGCCGCTCTCGTACGAATCGAGCCGGGAACGTCACTACCGCAAGTTCAAGATCTGGGTGCCTAACGCCGAGGACGCCACCCGCACCGTAGTCATCAAGTACCTCGTTCACGGCGGCCTCAGGTTCTTCGACGAGCACGACGAACTCTACTGGAACATCACCGGCGACGAATGGGATGTACCGATCGAGGCCGCCTCGGCCCGGATCACCCTGCCGCACGGAGCGAGCGGGATTCGCGCCACCGCCTTCAATGGCGTCTACGGCGCGACCGGGCGCGACGCCGTCGTGGAAACGCGGGCGAATCAGATCCGGGTTACGATGCCCACCGCGCTGGGATTTCGGGAAGGGCTGACGGCGGTGGTCGGCTGGGACAAGGGCCTCGTGCCAGAGCCGACCGGAACCGATCGAGCGCTCGCCTTCCTGGCGGCCAACTGGCCCCTGCTGATTCCGATTCCGATCTTCATCGCCATGTTGCTCACCTGGCGGGCACGCGGGCGTGACCCCGCCAAGCTTCCGGTTTCCGTGCAGTACACGGCGCCGGAGGGGCTTTCGCCCGCTGAGGCGGGTACCCTGATCGACAACCGGGTCGACATGCGCGACATCACCGCGACGATGGTCGATCTCGCGGTCAACGGCCATCTCAGAATCGAAGAGCGGAAGGAGTCCAAGGTCTTTGGCCTGTTCGAGCGCGATGATTTCGTGTTCCATCGGCTCCGCACCGAGGGCGACCGCCCTGGATTGCGTCCTCATGAGTCGCGGGTGCTGAGCGGTATCTTTGGCGGCGGCGAATCCTCGGTGGCCCTCTCGTCACTGCAGAACAAGTTCTATTCGAGCCTCCCGGGCATCCGGCAGTCGGTCTACACCGAGCTGGTTCGGAAGAAGTACTACCAGCGTCGTCCGGACTCGGTGCAGGCGCTCTGGATCGGTGTCGGTGTCATTGTCGGCGGGCTGCTTGCCATCGTCGGCTCCATGATTTCGGCCGCCTTCGACCTGACCCCGGTGCCATTCCTCATTGCGGGCGCCATCTCCGGGATCATCATCGTGGGGTTCGGAATGGTGATGCCGGCGCGCACGGTGGCCGGAGCGCGCGCCCTCGAACGGGTGCTCGGGTTCGAGGAGTTTCTGGAACGGGTGGAAAGCGATCGACTGGACCGGGTCGGCAGGACGCCCGAATTGTTCGAGCGGTGCCTGCCGTACGCTATGGCGTTTGGCGTCGAGAAGCAGTGGGCCAAGGCGTTCCGTGACATCTACCGCGAACCGCCCACCTGGTACACCGGTCGCTCGTTCACCACCTTCGACGCCGCCGCCTTTTCGAGCCGGCTCAGCGCCATGTCCAGCCAGGCGGCGTCGACGATGAGTTCGTCGCCCCGGAGTTCGAGCGGCTCCGGGTTCAGTGGTGGATCCTCCGGCGGCGGCGGCGGGGGTGGCGGCGGCGGCGGGTTCTAACGCCCCTTGGTTGGCGGACGCCTGGGGCCGCCCGGCCGCCGCTTGTTCCGGCCCGAACCTGTCGACGACTCCGACCGCGACTTTGCATCCCACCGCGAGCCCTCTCGCTGAGATGAAGCGGCCCGTCGGTCGCTCTGTTGCTGACGCTGCACCGCTTCGCGACGCGCGGCATTGGCTTTGGCCCGAACCCGGTCTTCGGCTTTGCGGGCCCGAATCTCGGCAATCCGCTGCGCCAGCGGCACCTCGAGCGGCGCATCCGCGCGCGAGGTCAGATCGAAATCCGGCAGCGTAACCCGCGGCAAGCGCTTGCCGATAGCGTGCTCGATGCGTCGGAGGTCGCCCTCTTCCTCCGGCGCCACGAAAGTGAACGCTTCACCGGTTGCCTCGGCACGCGCCGTGCGCCCCACCCGATGGATGTAATCCTCCGCCACCTCCGGCACATCGAAATTGACGACATGGCCCAGCGCCTCGACATCGATACCCCGCGCGGCAATGTCCGTAGCTACCAGGACTCGATGGGTGCCGTTCTTGAAGCCCGCCAGTGCCGCCGTCCGCTGCGCCTGCGACCGATTGCCGTGAATCCGTTCCGCCGCAATGCCCTCGCGCACCAGGAACTTGGTGAGGCGATCGGCTCGATGCTTCGTCCGCGTGAACACGAGCGCTTCGTGCATCTCATCACGTTGAAGCAGGGTTGCCAGCAGTGCCGCCTTTCGATCCTGCGGTACCGGATAAACCGCCTGGGTGATCCCGACCGCCGGGGCAGCCTGCCGTTCGACATTGATGGTGGCCGGCGCGCTCAGGATCTCTCGGGCCAGGGTCGCGATTTCCCGGGGCATGGTCGCGCTGAACAACATCGTCTGGCGCTTGGTGGGAAGATGGCGCAGCACCCGGCGGATGTCCGGCAGAAAGCCCATGTCGAGCATCCGATCGGCTTCGTCGAGCACGAGGTGCTCGATCCGATCGAGCTTGGCATATGGCGCCCGGAGGTGGTCGAGCAGACGGCCCGGCGTCGCGACGATGACGTCGACACCGACCCGAAAGGCATGTTCCTGGGGCCCCATCCCGACGCCACCGAAGACGGCCGCTGCGGTGAGGGGAGTGTGAACCGCCATGTCATTCAGGTTCTCGAGAATCTGGGCCGCCAGTTCGCGGGTTGGCGTCAGCACGAGCGCTCGGGTCGTACCCCGAGGACGGCTCAGCAGGCGATGCAGGATTGGCAAGATGAAGGCGGCCGTCTTGCCGCTGCCTGTCATGGCGCACGCCAGCAGGTCACGCCCTTCCAGCGCAAGAGGAATGGCATCGGTCTGAATCGGCGTCGGGCGCGTGTACCCCAACTCCTTGAGACCGGTCAGCAGACTGCGATCGAGCTTGAGACCTGAAAACGGCACGACAACTCCAGGATACGGTGCGAGTCAAACCTGCTTCGACGTCGCTCAATCTAAGGGGGGCAGCCCATCCCGGGGCTATTTCGTCACCCCAAGCTCACGCCAGACAGGTCTCGGATAGTCGAGGAGACTACCTTTCTGCACCACCCGTCATGGAAGGCACGATGCAACTCGACCTCGACACCCCGGCCGCTGCGACCCTACTGCTGCTCGCATTGACCGGCTGCAGCAGTTCCTCCCAGGGCGGGAGCACCGCCGCGACCCGCGACAGTGCGGGAATCCGAATCGTTGACAACGCACAGGGCACCTGGCAGGCGGACCAGGCCTGGACGATCGAGGCAGCCCCCCTGATCAGCATTGCCGGCACGGCGGAGGCCGAGCTGACGCAGATCGTCGGCGCCGTGATGCGACCCGACGGTAGCCTCGCAGCGGCGTCCGCCCTGGCAAATGCGATCCGCTTCTTCGACAGCTCAGGACGACCCGCCGGCAGCCTCGGGCGACCCGGAAGCGGCCCCGGGGAGTTCCAAGCACTGTCGGGCGTCTGGGCGGCTGCGGGTGACTCGCTCGTCGCGGCGGACGTGATGACCCAGCGACTCACGGTGATCACACCCGACGGCAAGGCAGGACGCGCCTACTCGCTCGGGGGTCAATCGAGCCTGACACCCGGTGAAGGCGGACGGATGGCCTTTGCCGTCCCGATGGGTGCGCTGGCGGACGGATCTGTCGTGGGGCAGCGGCTCAGCCTGACCGTCGGTGAGCGCCGGGAATCGATGACCCGTGATACGGTCAGCTTCATCCGGTACGCACCTGACGGCACGGCGGCCGATACCATCGCATCCGTGCCGGGCACCGAGATGACCCAGGTAACCGTCACCTTCGGACCGCAAACCGTGCCGATCCCGACCCCGGTGCCGCTGGGCAAGCAGACCGTCGCCGGGATCCGCGGCGCGCACATATTTCTGGCGCAGAACAACAGCTGGCAGGTCGAACGATATCGGGCGGACGGGAGCCTCGATCTGCTGATCCGCGCGCCGATCGACGCGATGCGCCTGAGCGCCAGCGACATCTCGGTTCACCGGGCCGAGTGGCGCGAAATGCTGGATGCGGCGCCACAGATGCGAGCGGCGCCACACCAGTTCAAGACGCAGTACCTGGCGCAGCTCGATGGAATCCGCTACCCGACGGCCATGCTGTGGATCCAGGGTCTCTTCCCTGCCCCGGATGGCGGCGTCTGGATCGAAGAGGCGGTGCGGCCCGGGATCAAGCAACGGCAATTTGCCGTGGTGGGCCCCGATGGCGCACTGCTGGGTCGGCTCTCGACGCCAGCCGGGTTTCGCCTGATCCAGGTCGAGGCGGACCGAATCCTCGGGGTCTGGACCGACGACGACGGCCTGGAGCATGTCCGGGTCCATCGCATCCTGAAACCGTGAACTAGCTCAGCACAAAGAGCCTGAGCAGCCCGTAGCTGCCGGCAACGGCGACCAGACCTCCCAGGGCTCCCAGCATCATCCGCACCGAGCGCGAACGGGCGGACCACCACACCGACAGCCCTTCGCCGATGTCGCGGACGCGCAACTCGGCGCGGTCGAGAAAGGTCGCGAGCGGGCGAATATCGCTGGCGATCAGGCCAAGCCCCAGGGCAACGACCAGCCAGCCCGGTCCTGGGGCAGGAACCATGAACGCACCAGCAGCGGTGATGGCCAGCCCCGCAACCATGCGCGCGACCCGAGCACCGAACGATGATCCACCCTTGCGGGTTCGCCGATAGCGGTCACGAAAGCGACGGCCAGGCTCCGCGTCGCGCAGCAGACGCCATTCTCGCTTGATCGATTGCAGCATGCACCCTGCCGGATTCGTCTCTCTCTAGGACGTCCGACCGTCCCAATCCAGCGACAGTGACCCGTCCCGAGGACACGACGGGCGGGCCACCGGCCGAGGTACGATCAGCTAAATCTTTGCAGTAAAACACTTTACATAAGCAGAACATGCTGGCCCGATTCTTCCTACTGTGAAGGAAAATGGATCGACCCCGCACCTGAATCGGATTCTGGATATGCCCGCCAACCAGCCCGCCAGCCACCTCCAGCCCACGGTCTTCATCGCCACGATTGCGCTGCCCTGGCCCGGCCCGACCGCGCCAGCAACGCAGATCCCTGCCTTGCCAGCACCAGTGACGCACGGCAGCACTCGACCACTGGCAGTCGCCCGCTGACCAGCGGCGAACGACGACGGCAGCTGCGCAGTCTCGATGGGCCTCGGCGTGCTGAATCGGACCGTTAGCGCGGGGGCCGCTCAGTCGAACCCTGCGGTGCCGCCCGCAAATATTGCGATGGCCACGAGGTCCTGACCCCGAGCTCACGAGCGGCGCGAAGCGGCCAATGCGGATCGCGCAGCAGCTCACGCGCCAAGAGGACCAGGTCGGCCTGCCCCGTGCGGATGACGTGATCGGCTTGCGCCGGCGCCGTCAGCAGCCCGACCGCACCGGTTCGAACGTTGGCATCACGCCGAATCCGCTCAGACAGGCCGGTCTGGTAGCCCGGTCCAATCGGAATCCGAACCCCACTAACGTTGCCGCCCGACGAACAGTCGATCAGGTCGACCCCCTGCTCCCCCAGGCCCTGACAGAGCCGTACCGAGTCGTCCAGGGTCCAGCCGCCTTCGACCCACTCCGTCGCCGAGATGCGCACCAGCAAGGGAAGGTGATCAGGCCAGTGCCGCCGGACTTCGGCCACCACATCGCCCAGCAGGCGGATCCGGTTCTCAAAGCTGCCGCCATACTCGTCGACCCGCTGATTACTCAGGGGCGAGAGGAACTCGTGCAGCAGGTAACCGTGAGCCGCGTGAATCTCGAGCACTTCGAACCCCGCCTGGCGGGCGCGACGCGCGGCGGCGCCGAAGCCGAGCACCACCGCTCGGAGGCCAGCCAGATCCAGTGCCACGGGTGTCGGGTAGGTGTCGCTGAACGGCACCGCGCTGGGGCCGACCACCTGCCAGCCACCCCGCTCGGTGGGCAATTGCCCCTGTACCGGGTGCCAGGGGCGGTACACGCTGGCCTTCCGTCCTGCGTGCGCCAGCTGCACACCGGGCACCGCGCCCTGCTGCTTGATAAAGGCTGATATTCGCGCGAGGAAAGGGACGTGCTCATCATCCCAGAGCCCCAGATCCTCGGGACTGATACGGCCCTCGGGCAGAACGGCTGCGGCCTCGGTCAGCACCAGCCCCGCACCGCCGACGGCTCGGCTGCCGAGATGGACCAGATGCCAGTCATTGGCAAATCCGCTGACACTCGAGTACTGACACATCGGTGACACCACGATTCGATTCGGCAGGGTGACACCGCGAATCGCGAGAGGCTCGAACAAACTCGTCATCGGCTATGGGCTGGGT
This sequence comes from Gemmatimonadales bacterium, assembly GCA_019637315.1. Classification (NCBI taxonomy): domain Bacteria; kingdom Pseudomonadati; phylum Gemmatimonadota; class Gemmatimonadia; order Gemmatimonadales; species Gemmatimonadales bacterium. The sequence goes on along the minus strand of JAHBVU010000019.1, from coordinate 52,894 downwards.
TAGGACGACGTTCGGCCCATGGGGATCAGGCCGCCGCATCATCGCGGCGGCCCGACCCATGGTCAGGCACCACCCCCGGCGGGGGTCGCGCTGAGCCGACCGATGACCTGGTCGGCAAAGCGCTCCATCTCCTCTGCCTGCGGACTGAATTGTAACAGCAGAAGGTCGACTCCTGCGGCTTCGAAGGCCGCAATCCGCTCCGCCACCTGCTCCGGCGTGCCGATCAAGCCCGCCCGCAGCCCCCGGTTGGATACCGAGTAATCCTGCAGCGACACCTGACGCTCGAGCTGGGTATTGGCGATCCAGTCGCGATAGTTGCCGTACCCGGGCGAGCCCGGAGTGACGTTGGTGATTCGCTCCAGCTCCCGGGCCGCCTCCTGCTCGGTATCGCGCACGATAGCATAGGCGGCCATGCCGAAGGACAGCCGCGGCAGCCCTGCTGCCTCTCTCAGCGCGGACAACTCACCGATCCGGGCTGAGACCACCTCAATCGGGTCGCCGTGCATCACATACGCATCGCACTGCTGGCTGATCAGACGCTTCGCCGCCGACGACTCGCCGCCGGCATAGATCGGCGGTCGAGGCCGGCGCACCGGCTTGGGTTCGAGAATCGTTCCCTCGACCTGATAGTAGGTACCGTCGAAGGAGAACTCGGGCTCTCGCCAGACCCCGTCGACCACCGCCAGCCACTCCGCGGTGCGGGCGTATCGGTCGTCGTGCTGATCGAATCGCACCCCGTACCGTCGCGCCTCGTCCGCCCACCACGAGGAGACCACGTTGAGGGCCAGCCGGCCTCCGGAGATGTGATCGATCGCGGCTGCCTGCTTGGCCAGGATGGCCGGCTGGTGAAAGGTCGGCCGCACGGCAACCATCAGCTCGAGCCGCTGCGTAACTGCCGCCAGCGCTGCCGCAGTGGACCAGGCGTCGAGCGAGGGAGCGTTCACACCCTTGATATCGTTGAGGAACAACTCGGCAATCAGCGTCAGATCGAAGCCGATCTCTTCGCTGCGGCGCGCGAGGCGGCTGACATAGCTCCACGACGCATCCATGCCCTCATCCGGAACGTTGCGAAGCCACCCGCCGAACACCGGCAACCAGTATCCGAAACGCATCGTCAGGCACCCAGAGCCCGTGCGACCAGACCCGCTCGCACTTCGAGATAATCCACGAAGCGGGCAAACGGGTCGAACCCGATCACGTTCGGGGCGTCGGCAACGAAATTCGACAGTGCATTGATATCGTAGAAGTAGTGCTCACCGTCGCGCTCATCGACCAGATACTCGATGCCGCCGATATCGAGATGCACATGACGGGCGATCCTCTCGACCTGCGCGATGATGTGAGCGGGAGGATCCGCCCGCTCGACCCGCATCCCGGTCCTGGGTGCGTCTGCTGCGCAGAAGGTGCGATCCAGCGCCCGCCCTTCCGTCGTCTGGCAGATGTCGGCCGGGCAGAGGTTGAACGACTCTCCAGTCGGATAGACGTTGATGGCATAGAGGAACTTGCCGTCGAGGACCTCGACTCTGGTAATCCGCCCCCCGGACAGTGGAGCCAGTTCCTGAACCAGGGCAGTCCCATCGACACCGAGATCGATCCGGCCGGCCGCGACGGCCTCGGTCAATTGGGCTTCGGAATCGAAACGGACGATTCCCGCGCCGCTGCCGCCGATATTGGCCTTGACGACCACCGGATACCGCAACCGTTGTGCTGCCGAGGCTGCCCGGGAGGCATGATTGATGACGAGTGCACGCGGCACCGGCAGGCCGAGCTCGGAAAGGACCTCGACCTGGAACGCTTTCGAGATCTCGAGCCCATAGACCGCCGAGCCGTTGACGACCGGAGTGCCAGTACGCTCGACGTGACGAAGCCAGTTGAGAGTATGGAACGTGGCCTGACCATGGGCCCGGAGATAGGCCGACGGGCTGTTGCGGTTGACGACCAGCGAATAGTGGCGCGTCAGGTCGGCCGGATCGTACTCGTGCGCCGCAGCATCCAGGGCAACCCAGGGAATCCCGCGCCGATCGAGCTCGGCAAAAAGCGGCTTGAACCAGTCCGGGTGCTCATAGTACACCGCAACGGGAAGTGTCCCCGATGGAAACGACATAAGACCTGCCTCGATTATTGAATTGACGAACGACGAACTTCGGACGACGCCTGGGACGTCTTTAGCGGCAACAACAACAGTCCTGGTGACCCGTCCCGACGAGGCGGGAGAGGCACACAGGGGGTACTGCGGGGGTCACGGAGTGAACCAGCTGCATCCAGGGACTCTAAGCGACCGACCCACCAGGGTCAACGGTGAGCCGCTCATGCTCCAAGCTCTACGGCCGGACCCGACGAAAGGTCGTCAGCCCGCTGATCGTGACATCGATCGGCCTCGCCGCGGCATCCACCCCGAAAGTGACGCTTGCCCCGGGCAGCGTAACGGCGGTCTGGCCCTCCCAGGATACCCGGAAGGTGTGGATCAGCGAGTGATCGAGCGGCCCCGAGAAGTTGGGCCCGTACCCGAGCCGCAAACGGTCGCCGCGCAGCTCCACCGTCACCTCGCCGAAGAGCGGGTCGGTGTATCGACCGGCGTAGCGCTCGAGCGGCAGGAGCGGCACGGCGCCGGTGACCATGTTTGCCTCCTGCGGCGCTCGAACCGGCCTCGCTCTCTGCGCAGCCAGCATCTCCGCACTCCAGTCGCGGGCCGGACGCCCGAGCAGGAGGTCGGCAATCCGATACGAAATTGCCGGCATCAGGTTGGTGCCATAGCTGTTCGTCAGCAGCACCCACCCGGCGTTCTGGCCCGGCAGCAGACGCACCTCAGCCATGAAGCCATCGATCCCGCCGTTGTGCCAGACGAGCGACTGACCGGCATACTCCGACACCACCCATCCGAGGCCGTACGCGGAGATCAACGGCTGATACGGTTCACCGGGCACCGGGCCACCCATCACCACCTGCGCGGAGCGGGTGGCCCGCAGGGCATCCTCACTCACGAGCCGCTGGCCGCGATAGCTGCCATTGGCGAGCTGAAAGCGCAGCCACTGCGCCATGTCCAGCACGTTCGAGACGATCGCGCCCGCCGGAGCAACATTGTCGATGTTTCGCACCGGGACTTTGCGCACGGTGGGGCCGATGCGCTGGTGCGGCGCCGCCACATTGCCCGGCTGCTCCAGCGGAGCCCCGACCGGACTGGTCGACGCCATGCCGAGTGGTGTGAGAATCCGCTCGGCGATGACAGCGTCCCAACTGCTCCCCGCAGCCGCGCCGATAGCCGCACCGGCGGCAAGGTACGCCAGGTTGTTGTATCCGAAGCCGCTGCGCAGGCCACCCTCCATCTCCGCGTAACGGAGGCGGGCCAGCAGGTCTTCGCGCGAGTAACCGGTGCCGTACCAGACCGACTCGTAGCGAGCCAGACCGGTCCGGTGCGCCAAGGCGTCCCGCAGCGTGATCTGCCGGGTCGCATAGGGATCAGCAACCGCAAAACCCGGCAGGTAGGCTGTCAGCGGCGTGTCCCAGGCCATCCTGCCATCGGTCACCAGCATCGCAGCGGCAGTGGCCGTAAACGCTTTGGTGTTGGAGCCGATGGCGAACAGTGTGGCAGAATCGACTGGCGCCGGCAGGCCGAGTTCCCGGACGCCAAACCCCTTGATGTAGACGATCGAGTCGTTGCGTACGATCGCAATCGCGGCGCCCGGCACGTCCCAGGCTGCCAGTGCCGCGGGTACGTACCGGTCCAGCGCCGCGAACGGCCCGGCCGGCCGCGATCCGGCCGATCGCTGCGCCGAAAGCGAGGCAACCCAACTCAACGTCAACGCCAGCGCCAGTCCGATCTGCCACCGCATGAGCACCCTCCCTCGTCTCAGTGTTTCAGCTGCGCCAGGTCACCTTGTCGCTGAGCGGACGGCGGCCCACATCCGGAGGTACGTTGCCGGGATAGCCGAGCAGAAAGAATCCAAGGGGCCGAGACGGCGCAGGCACACCAACGAACTCCGCGACATGGGGCAGCACGGCCTGCGCACCAGTCGACCACTGACCCGACAGACCGAGTGCCGTCGCCGCCAGGTGAAGGTTCTGGACCGCTCCGCCAAACGCCAGGAGTTCTTCCCATTCGGGCATCACGAACGACCCGTCAGGCTTGACCCCGGGCTTGAGCGTCAGGGCAATCCACACCGGCACCTTCCAGACCTTGTCGCGACTGGTCTCGAACGCCTCCTGAGTGTAGGTCCCCTTGGCTTCGGCCTGGATCCGATATGCTTCAGCAAAGGCATCCCCGAGCCCGCGGCGGCCTTCGCCGGAATAGACGGTGAAGTGCCATGGTTCCGTCTTGCCGTGACTCGGCGCCCAGCGGGCCGCCTCGAGCACCTGCTCGACCAGCGAGGCGTCGACGGGATCGGGCTTCAGGAAGGGCATTTTGTGACTGCGACGGGCTCGCATCAGAGCAAGCAGGTCGGCTGGATCGATAGCCATTGCGCTCTACCATGTTCGTGTGAAGACCTCGGGTGCGCCCGCACCGCGGGCGAACGCGCGGAAGGCAAACCTAACGGTCACGCTCCCCAGGGACCAATCCGACCGATCGGACCGATCGGCGCCGCCGGACCCAAGCGCGATGCGGCTCTCAGAGTTCCACGCGAGGGGAGGCGTCAACACATTGCATCTCAATCGCTTAGACACTCCGATCTCGAGAAAGCTGGCACCTTCCGGCGCAGCCGGGGCACCGAATCCCGTTGATTCGGAGACCCGGGCGCACCTAGGTTCCCTCGAGAAGCCGTTCCCTCCCTTACCATTGTGAGGAACCACCGTCGATGGCCATAGCCCTGCTGGTCGGCCTGATTCTGCTCAACGGCCTGTTCGCGATGTCGGAGATCGCGCTCGTGACCGCTCGAAAGGCCCGCTTGACCAAGCTCGCCGGCGCCGGCGACGGCGCAGCCCAAGTCGCGCTCCGGCTGGGGGAGGACCCAACCCGCTTTCTGTCCACCATCCAGATCGGCATAACCTCGATCGGCATCCTGAACGGTATTGTCGGCGAAGCGGTCTTCGCAGGACCTTTCGCGTTATGGCTGAGTTCGGTTGGGCTGAACGAGGCGGCCGCGTCGATCCTGGCAACCGGCCTGGTCGTGATCGTAATCACCTATGTGTCGATCGTCATCGGCGAACTGGTGCCGAAGCGCCTGGGGCAGCTCAGCCCCGAGAGCGTGGCACGGCTGGTCGCGCGTCCGATGCTGCTCCTGGCCAAACTCACGAGGCCGTTCGTCCATCTGCTCTCCTTCTCGACCAATACGATCCTCCGCCTCATGGGTGTTCGGAACAGCACGAGTGCGTCGATCACCGAGGAGGAGATTCACGCCTTCCTCGCCGAAGGGTCTGAGGCTGGTGTGATCGAGCGTGAGGAACATGAGATGGTCCGCAACCTCTTCCGCCTCGACGATCGAAAACTCGGGTCGCTGATGGTGCCACGAGCCGACATCGTCTACCTCGACACCAAGGCGCCCATCACGGAGAATATGGCCCGCGTCGCCGACTCGGTGCATTCCCGCTTCCCGGTCTGTGACGGCGACCTCGACAACCTGGTTGGCGTGGTGACGGCAAAGCAGATCCTGGCGCAGACCCTCAAAGGTGAAACTCCGGACATCCAGACCGGGCTCCTGACCCCTGCCTTCGTCCCCGAGACATTGACCGGCCTCGAGCTGCTCGAGAGCTTCCGCACCAACCACATGTCGGCCGCCTTCGTGCTGGACGAGTACGGTGGCATCAAAGGACTGGTGACACTGCAGGACTTGCTCGAGGCCGTGACCGGCGAACTCTCGACCCCCGGCGGGGGTGACGCATGGGCATTGCAGCGCGAGGACGGATCCTGGCTCCTCGACGGAACCATTCCGATTCCTGAACTAAAAGACCGGTTGGGAATCAGGCAACTCCCCGAAGAAGACGCCGGACGTTACCACACGGTGAGCGGAATGATGATGCTGCTGCTGGGACGAGTCGGTGCGACGGGCGATCGAGTGCAGTGGGACAACTGGACCTTCGAGATCGTCGATATGGACGAGAAGCGAATCGACAAAGTACTCGCCAGCCGGGTGGGCGGCTGACGCTCGCGGCTCCCGGGCCGATTCACCCGGGAGCCGCGATCAGTCAATCGCCCTTGCTCTTGAGGGTCGCGTCGTTGTCCCGCAAGAAGGTGCGAATCTCGTCCGCCATGTCGAGCAGTCGGCTCCATTGCTCTTTGTAGAGTGTGACCGGAAAGCGGCCCAATCCATAGAGCGAGAGCCCCCCCTTCTCGCTCACTTTGAGGTAGACAGCCCGCTTCGATTTGTCTCGCTCCTTGAGGGACGCATTCTCAGCCCGCAGGCGTTCCAGTTCAGCCTTCAGATCGTCATCACTCATGGTCAGTCTCCATCATGGTCTCCGATGCGGCGGATCGATATCCGAGCGCAACGTCTGCCTTTCAATATACCCGCATCAGAGGTCAGCGCTTTGCGGGCTGTCCCGCCTTCGGCAACGTTCTGGCAATGAAGGCGCGAATGTCCTCGTTCGAAGTCGCAAGATCCTCCTGCCGCAGGTACATCATGTGGCCGGACCGGTATCCTTTGAAGCTCATGCGATCCTGAAAGCGCCCGCTCGGATCCATGTGCCACATGGTGTACTTGGCATCGAAGTACGGAGTGCCCCCGTCGTAGTAGCCCGACTGCACCAGCAGATGCAGATAGGGATTGGCACCAAGCGCCTGCTGCAGGTTGGCGCCGGTCTCGTCTCCCACCCGATTCCACGGGTGGACCGGCCCGAAGAGCCAGTACTGCAGATCGGTTTTCCAGCCGAGCACGTCACGCAGGTAGTGGTTGATGGCCGGGGCAAAGGCATGGTTCCAGGCGGTGAGCGCTGGATCGAAGTCCGGGGCCGTGCCGGCATCGACCCGGTCGAAGCCGCGATAGCGCGAGTCGAGCCGTCCGACCGTGAAGCCGCTGCTGCGCAGCAATTCTTTCCAGTAGAAGGACGTTGGCACCGCCAGCGCGTGCTCTCGCACGACGACCTCCGACAGGCCGCTGTACCGGGCAAACCGCTTGATCAGCGCGTCGCGTTTGGTCGCCTCGAGCGAGCCGCCCATGACCATCCCGGGAATCAGTTCGTCAACCGTAAAGCGCTCGACCTCAGGCAGGACTTGATCGAGATCACGAGCCTGCAAATCCGCAGGGAGCGCCTTGTGATACCAGGCGGTCGCCGCATAGTACGGCAACTTGAGGGCTGCACCAACCGGCCCGCCGCGGTCAACCCCCAGGACCGTGGGCGAGACCAGCACGACTCCGTTCAGATACATCCAGTGCGAGCTTTGCAGGCGCTGCGCCAGACCGGAGACGCGATTGGTTCCATAGCTCTCGCCGATCAGATACTTCGGGCTGGTCCAGCGGCCCTGCCGACCGACGAAGGCATCGATCCAGCGCGCCAGGTAGGCAATGTCCTCATTGACGCCGAAGAACTGATCGCGTTTGGCGTCGCCCACGATGCGAGAGAAACCGGTGTTGACCGGATCGACATAGACAATATCCGCCACGTCGAGAATCGAGTGCGGGTTGTCGACGACGCCGTAGGGCTGCACCGGATGCCCTTCGCTATCGATCCGCAACAGCTTGGGTCCGGTATAGGCGACGTGCATCCAGACCGAGGCCGACCCCGGACCACCGTTGAACGAGATGGCCAGCGGTCGAGTGGATCGATCGGCCACATCACTGCGTTCGTAGTAGGTGTAGAAGACGGCCGCAACGACGGCGCCCTTCTCGTCCCAGACGGGCTGGGTCCCGACCGTGGTGCGGTAGGGGACCCGCTGGCCCTTGATCGTCACGACCCCGTCCCGCCGTACTGCGGAATCTGCCGGGAAGCGGACGGCGGCATCGCGGCCCGCTACGCGAGCCGCGGCGGCAGCCGGAGGCGCGGCCGTATCTTGCGCAAGAAGCGTTGACGACGGGAGGCCGATCAGGGCCAGTGGGAACAGAGTACGAAGCATCAGCAGGATCTCGTCAAGGAGTGATTCAGCGGTTCGGCCCCATTCTATCCGGAGCCTCCTGCCGGGGCAACATCATCGAGACGGCGCTCCTGGACCCCAATCGTCCTCGTCGTCCTGCCCGTCGAAGACCCGTGGGTTGCCATCATCGGCCAGCTCACGTTCGGCCGCCTCGAGTTCCTCTCGATCGGCAACGGGCGACGGGTCCGCCGCGCGCTTCGGCCGGCTCACGAACCAGATCACGAGAGCGACGGCGGCCAGCAGCCCGATCAGTCCGGCCATCAGAACCACCTCCCTATCCTGACGTAGAGCGCTTCGCGGCCCGAGGTCGTGACCCCATAGCCCACCTCGATCGGCCCTGCAGGCGTCTCGGCCCCGAGGCCGACCCGGGCGCCGTACAGCCCGTCGACCCGCGCGAGACCGGGTGACCAGGCCCGGCCCGCCGCGAACTGGAGCCGAACCTCGAGCGGACGCACCACTGCCACTCCAGCCTGGAGCGACGCCATCAGTTCCCGGGTACCCCGCCACTCGCCGTGATGCACGCCGGGAAAGCCGTCGTTGCCACCAAGCGGAAAGGTCAGCTGCACCGGAAGCCCCGACGACCCGAGGCCTACCCGCGCAGATGGCGCCACTCGCCACCGCCTGCGCACGACCGGCCAGGACGCCGTCGCTCGCACTCGCTGAAAGGCGTCCATCACGAGGGCGTCGCCAGTCAGCATGACGCCCCGCGGCCCGGCTCGTGACACGCGCAGCGACCCGCCGATGGCCGCATTACCACGGGTCGAGTCGGATCCCCAGGTCAGGGCGTCGCCGCCGACCGCGACTCGCCAGCCGGGCGCGGGTCGGAGTTCCACGCCAGCTGTGAGTCGGGCATCCCGGGCGACCAGGTGCGGCAACTCGGTACCGTCCGCCGAAAACCGCCGAATGTCATCGGACCGGGCCCGGAGCGTGAGGTGCGGAGCCACCGATGACCACCCTCCCCTGGCATGCCAGAACACGGAGCCGAACAGTTCCTGCTGATACTTACCAAGCGAGGCAAGCGCACTGCCCTCGAGTGTGCTTCCCGCCAGGCGGCGATCGAACAGGCCGACCCAGATCTTGCCGCCCCATTCGTGATCGTAGGCGACTCCGCCGCCGCCGACGGTGCGCGGTACCGGCATCGGCTCGAGGTGCAGATGAACGCTGTCGCCCCGACCGGTCGGATTGAGCCACGCCCCCCGAAACGATTCGATTTCGGCCAGCCCAAGCAGGCCGGCGCGAAGCCGCTCGACATCGAGCTTGCGAGACGCATCCAGCGGCAGTATCCGCCTCAGCAGAATGCCGTCGGCGGCGATGCCGCTCGCGACGCTCCATCCGCTCAGTACCGATGGCGACGCCGCCGAACCCATCGGCTCGGATCGGGCCAGACATTGCCCCCGCATGATCGTCGTGTCCGCCGCACGCCGTCCATGCGTCAGGATCTCGTCGATCGTCTCCGGCGAGAAGTCGAGCGACCGATAGCCCTGCACCGCCGGCCGAACATAGATGTCGTCGGGACCGAGCGGAGCCTCCTCCTGATTGAAGAGAAACCCGATCAACTGCTCGGCCAGCCCGAACGGCGACTCCGGATCGAGATCCGACGAGAGGCGCGCGGTCACGTCGACCACGATGACGCGGTCCGCCCCGGCCTCCCGTGCCTGGGCAATCGGGATATTGGCCGACAGCCCGCCATCGACGAGGACCGCACCATCGCGCACGACGGGCGGAAAGACGAGAGGCACCGCACTGCTGGCACGGACCGCCCGGGCGAGGTCGCCATCCCGGATGACCACCGGCTGGCGGGTTCGCAGGTCGGTGGCAATGGCACGGAACGGAATCGGCAGCCGATCGAAGTCGCCCCGGGCCGTCAGGTTGCCGCGCAGCAGTGCCGCATTGAGCCGAGCGTTAGGCCGACTCTCGTCGACCACACCAGTCTGAAACTCGAATCCATTGCGACCGCGAATCATGAACACGAGCGGGAGGCGATCGTCCCAGGCATCGGGCGCCGTGACCCGGAACGGACGGACGATGTCCGCGAGCGGCAGGGCCCGGGTCAGCGAGTCGATCTGACGCGCCGAGTAGCCGCTGGCATAGAGGCCGCCGACGATGGCGCCGATGCTGGTTCCGACGATCAGATCCGGGCGATAGCCGATGCGATCGAGCGCCTCGAGCACCCCGATGTGGGCAATCCCCTTGGCGCCCCCGCCGCTCAACACGAGCGCCGTCCGCGCTGGTCGGCAGGTGCGCTCCTGCGCGCCGAGCCACGACGGTCCGGCCAGCATCAAGCCGAGGAGGATGAGTCGAATCACGGTCTCAGACTGGCAGCATCGCTGATAACCGATGCAAACGGCGTCGACCATGAAGAGGGTGCCGGTGATCCGCACCAGGCGAATTGACCCTGCGCCGGTCTGGTCGAGACTGACCGACCGGCCGGTTGTGATTCAGGCGACTCCATGACTGAGGAAGGCATCATCAATGATGCCCTCCTGGTCCCGCCGCTGCAAGCGGAACGAGGCCGAATCGGCCCGTCAGGACGCCGGTTCGATCCGCACCTGCACGCCGTCCGGTCGATGCTGAACCAGGACAATTCGGCGGCCCGTCGGCTCGAGGATTCGCACCAGCGGCTCGGGGTAGAATGGAACCAGGATATCGAACGGCCCGGGATCGACCTCGATCCGTTCGAGCACGCGAAGGATCGGCTCCGGCGGCGGCAGTAATCGCAGATCCATTACTCCCTCCGGCACCAGATCCGAGACGGCGGCCGCGGCGTCATCGCTCGTCCTCGCGCCCGGGACCGACAAACCCTCCCTGCGCCAGAACCAGGTCGACCAGTCGCCCTCGCTGAAACGTTCCGTGTGCCAGGCATAGCCCTCTCGAGCGAGCCGGCCCAGCAAGCGCTCCGGTCGGAAGGGCGATCGCAGATGGAGCACCTGGTGCGGTGCCAGCGCCGCCGCCGCGCGGAGCACACGACCGAGCGGCGGGTTGCCCTCGGCAAGGTCACCCCGAACGTCGAGATCGACGATAGACTCGGGATCGAGGCCGGGCAGCGGGTCACCGGACTCGTCAGTCATGCCACCAACCTGGGCGAACAGCGCGTCCCTCGCTCCGGAGTGTCACGAGGCCCCACCCCTGGCCCAGTCCCGCAACTGGCCGACCGGTGACAGACGCCAAACCGTTCCTGACAGGTCACGAACCAGTCCAACCTTTTTGAGCTGCTTGATGGCGCGTGAGACGGACTCGCGTGCCGTCCCGATTTCCGTCGCCAGCTCTTCCTGGGTTCGCGGCAGATCGAGGACGACATCGGGGCCATCGAGATGACCATCGCGGCTGGCGTAGTCAGCGAGATGCATTGCCAGTCGGGCCGCGACATCGCGAAAGGCAATGGTTTCGACCAATTGCACCAGGTGCCGGAGGCGACGCCCCAGCGCAGCAACCACGGCAGCCGCCACCTCCGGATCGTGCCGGAAGGCATACTCGAACTCCGCCCGCGGAAGAAAGGCAAGCTGCGAGGCTACCACCGTTATCCCGCTGGCGGGATACGGCCCGCCGTCAAACAAGGGTAACTCGGCCACCGGGCGCCCCGGCCCCTCGACCGTGAGGGTCTGTTCCCTGCCGTCGGGCGCGGTCCGATAGACCCGGACTTGGCCTTCGAGGACGATGTACACGCCGCTGCACGGCTCGCCAGCGCGGAAGAGCGAAAAACCGGCGCCGACGGTTCGTGGCACACAGCGGGCCGCCAACCGTTCCAGCGCTGGCTCGGAAAGGCCGGAAAGAAAGGACGCCTCGCGCAAGGCCTCGAGCAGGGCTGTCATACCCGAAAACAAACGCAGCCGGATTCCCTGTGACAAGCGTCACACCGCTCTCACCGGCGAGCGGCCCATTATCCAGGTACCTATTTCTCGAGGACTGCCATGACGGATCCACTCGCGTCCAAGACCTGTGACCTGCCCGCGGCGCGCTCGCCGGACCGCCCCGCCGTGGTCGATCTTGTCACCACACCTGACGGCCGCACCTTCCGGCTCCTGTTCCAAGCCCGCCAAGCGCTCCCGTTGCACCAGAACCCGGAGCGGGTCGTGATTGCAACCGACAGCGGTTCCGGCACGCTCCGGCTCGGGGAGTCCGAACTCCGCCGACTGACGGCAGGCGTGGTGGTTCAGCTCGAGCCGCAGACGCCTCACGCCGTCGAGGCGGACGATGATGGGCTCGAACTCACGGTGACGATCGCTCCCTCCTGCTGCCGGATGTGCTGATGGATCCGTATGTCATGCGCTTTCTGCGCAGCGCGCTGGTCTGGCTCCTTCTGGGCGTCACCCTCGGCGCCGCCATGGCGCTGCGACCAGCCTGGCAGGTCTACCGGCCGGTCCACCTGCACATGCTGCTCCTGGGCTTCGTGTTCATGATGATTGCCGGGGTAGCGTACCACGTCCTGCCGCGCTTTGCCGCAACGCCGCTCCACGCGCCGCGTCTGGCCATGGCCCATGTGTATCTCGCCAACGTCGGGCTGGCTCTGCTGGTGACCGGGTTTGCTCTTCGCGCGCGTGCGGCTCCCATGGCCACCTGGTTCCTCGCCCTGGGTGGCATCGGTTCAGCCGTCGGGGCATACGCCTTCGTCTGGAACCTCTGGCGCACCCTCGATCGGGCCGCCCTGCCCTTCAGCCAACTCGCCAGGGCGCCGACCCGAGCTGCCGGGTAGTCCGTGTCCGAACTGTCACGGCGGTTCCTGGTTTCGGCCGCTCTGTTCATGGCCGCGGGCATCGGCATCGGTCTCTGGCTCCTGCTTGCCCGAGAACTCCTGGGCCAGTGGCCCGCACGCCATCAGGTCAGCGTCCACGCCCACCTGATACTCGTCGGCGCGGTGCTCCAGACCATCCTCGGCACCGCCCTCTGGCTCTTCCCACGGCCTCCAAGGTCTCAACGACCGCGTCGTGAGGTGGCGGGCGAATTAGCTTGGTGGGCAATCACGCTCGGCACAGCCGTTCGCGCTGCCGCGGAGTTTCATCGGGCCGACGGGCCCGACTGGCTCCGCGGAGCGATCGTCGCGGGCGGCATTGCCCAGGCGCTCGGACTGGTCTGCGGCCTGCTCGCGCTTCGCCACCGGATCCGTCCGGCAGCAGTTCGGTCGGCCCCAGAGGACGCACGCGCACCAAGCAGCTAGCCCCCGTGGCCAGGCCGTAACGACGACGCCGCCCGGCCGACAGCGTCGACCAGGCGGCGTCCGGTACATACCTGAGGAACCGTTCAGCGAACCGGCAGACCCCGACCGTACGCCGAGCCCTTGCCCAGTCGGGCAAAGTGGTTCCAGGCTGCGAGCGAGATCTCGCCGATCAACTGCTCGGCCCCAGGGACATCGTGCACGTACGTCGTCATCACGGCAATCGCGAAGGGGCGCCCGGGCGGGTAGAGCACGCCAGCCTCGGTGACGACGGCATCGAGAGTGCCTGTCTTCGTCGCGCCGCGGGCGCCCGCGGGCAGACGGGACATGAGCCGACTGCGTTTGGGCGTCGCAAGCACGCGGAAGAAATCAGCGGTGAGATCAGCCGAGAAGAGCTTGCCCTGATGCGCCGCGGCCAGCATCGCAACGGTTTCGTCCGTCGATGCGATGTTCTCCTTCCCTGCCAGCGCGGCCTCCAGATCGATCATCTTCCGCTCGAGCCGGGTCTTGCTGTACCCCAGGCCGGCCAGCATGGCGTTGATCCGATCCATGCCCAGCTTGTCGATCAGGATATTGGTGGCGCCGTTGTCACTCTCCCCGATCATCGCGGTTGCCACATCCCGAAGCGTCAGTCGTGTCACGCCATGAGTGTAGCGACTCATGATGGCGCTGCCCGACACCAGGTCGGTGGTGTCGAGGGTGTAGAGCTCCGCCATGCGTCGCTGCCGGTAGAGCTCGACCAGCACCGCAATCTTGATCATACTGGCGGTCGGCATCACCTCATCGCCGCGGATCCGCACGGTGCGGCCATCCGTCAGGTCCTGAATCGTCACCGCGAGCACCCCATCGAAGCCGGCGGCAGCGCGCTGAACGGTTGCCTCCAGATTCTTCCAGAGTACATCGGGTTTGGCCTGCGCCGCCGCCGACGTGGACGCAGCGAGTTGGAGGCCGGCCAGGAGCAGCCCCGATCGGAAAATGCGCGCGATACCTGTCACGATGACCCCGGAATGGCATGGGTGATGGAGTGCAACCCAAAAGAGACGGTCCCGCACCAGCCGGCGCGGGACCGTTCAAAGTTACTGCAGTCGAATCAGGCCGGAAGCGCGTCGAACGTCTCTTCCATCTTTTTCCGCGCCGCCGCATCGGGCAGCCTGCCGCGTGCCGCCCCCATGTTGTCCTCGACGTACGAGACCCGACGGGTGCCCGGAATCGCAATCGTCACAGCCGGGTGCGACACCACGTACTTGAGAAAGAACTGCGGCCAGGTCTTGATGTCGAAATCGGCGGCATACCCCGGCAACGGCACGCTGGCCAGCTTCGGGAAGTTGACGCTGGCGCCCCGCCGGCCGCCGAACGGAAGGTTGATCATCACCGCCGCCCCGCGGTCCATGGCCAGGGGCAGCAGGCGGTCGGCGGCGCCCCGGTTGCCGAGCGAGTAATCGATCTGGACGATGTCGAGCTTGTGCCTGGTCAGCTCCGCAGCCAGCGCGTCATACTGCCGTTCGCTGGAGGTCGAGATGCCCAGGTGACGGATCTTACCCTGCTGTTTCCACTCCTGGAAGGCCGGCATGAGCACGTCGGTGCCGGCCAGGTTGTGGACCAGCAGGCCATCGAGCACGTTGGTCTTGAGGCGCTCGAGCGAGGTGGCAAAACCCGCCCGCCCGGTTTCGATATTGTTTTCCGGAGCCACCACCTTGGTGACGAAGAAGAGCTTGTCACGCAGCTTGAGCTCGCTCGACAGCTCGCCCAGAACCGCCTCGGACTCGCCCCTCGCATAGCCGGTTGCCGTGTCGTAGACCGACCCGCCCAACTCGACGAACCGCTTCATGGTATCACGCAGCGAGTCGCGCTGATCGGCGGCCAAGTTGTACTGGTTGGTGCCGATACCCACGACCGGGATCTTGACGCCCGAGGACGGGATCGCCTTGGTGATGAGCGGGAGCTGCTCCAGACGCGCCAGCTCTTCGGCCCAGAGGCCCCTGCTGGTCCCGGCCACCAGGCCGACACCTGTGAGCAGCCCGAACTTGACGACGTCTCGACGGGAGGGATTTGATTGGAACGACATAGACCGGCTACCTCTCGAGCGTGGGGTGGCGACGCGAAGTTGGACACATAAAAGCACTACGTCCTGCCCCCACGAAACGTTGAGGCGGCAGGTGCCCTCGGCCCTGGCCAGGGCCAGCCGCTGGCCTTGGCCTTCGGACCGGCTAGATTCAGGCACCTGCCTCGGAGCACGGATCCATGCGCTTGCTGGCCGTCACCGTTGTGAGTCTGCTCGTAACAGTCGGAGTACCAGAGCTCGGAGCGCAGCAGGAGAGTACCGCGGCCCGCGCAGCGCGGCTGTCCCGCGAGGCGGAAGCCCGCGGCCTCGCCGAGCCGTTCAAGGGCATCACTACCGACGGCACCCCGCTCACTGGCCTCTTTCCAATTCGATCGACCGGTGTCTCCACAGCTCCTGCCGTGGAGGCCGCACGCACCTTCATCAAGTCTCTGACCCCGATTCAGCAAGCCAAGACGCTCTTTGCCGACGACGACCCCGAGTGGCGTAAATGGATGAACCAGCATTTCTACGTTCGCCAGGGCGTTGGCTTCAGGGAGATGAGCGAGGCCCAGCGTGAGGCGGCCTTTGCCATGCTGGGCGCCTCGCTGAGCGCCAAGGGCCTGCGATTGAGCCGCGACATCATGCGACTCAATCACACGCTGGCGGAGCTGACGGGCAACTTCGAGGAGTACGGCGAGTGGCTCTACTGGATCACCATCATGGGCGAGCCCTCGGAAACCGAACCCTGGGGCTGGCAGCTCGACGGGCATCACCTGATCATCAACTACTTCGTCCTGGGCGACCAGGTGGTGATGACCCCGATGTTCGTCGGCTCCGAGCCTGTCACGGCGACGTCAGGCAAGTACCAGGGCGTCTCGATCCTGCAGCAGGAGCAGGACGCCGGCCTGGCCCTGGTCAATGCCCTGATGCCCGGTCAACGCAAGGCGGCGATCATCGACAGCGCCAAGGCAGGCGTCAACACGCTGACCGAGGCTTTTCGTGACAACGTCGTGCTCGACTACGCCGGTGTGTCGGCTCGTTCGTTTTCGCCCAGCCAGCGGCGTCAGCTGCTGGACCTGATCGGCCTCTACGTCGGCAACATGCGGGAAGGTCACGCCCGGGTGCGCATGGCCGAGGTCGAGGCGCACCTCGACCGGACCCATTTCGCCTGGATCGGGCCGACCGAGCCCGACGCCGTCTTCTACTACCGAATCCACAGCCCCGTCATTCTGATCGAGTTCGACCATCAGCGCCCGATTGCGCTGCGAGAGCACGGAACCGGGCCAACCCGCCACCACATTCATGCCGTGGTCCGAACCCCGAATGGCAACGACTACGGCAAGGACCTGCTCCGAGAACACCATCGCCGGCACACGCATCCGCACTGATCACGCGACACCTTCACATCCGGGAGCCGTCATGACGACCGAAGTCAGTCTCCTCGCGCAGGTCGAAGCCATGTTCGACCAGGCCGCGGCCCTGACCCCGCACGACCCGACCCTGCTGGCGCACATCAAGGCATGCAATGCCGTCTATCAGATGACCTTCCCGCTTCGTCGCGACGACGGCACGATCGAGGTGATTCACGCCTGGCGCGCGGAACACAGCCACCATCGGATGCCGACCAAGGGCGGGATCCGCTACTCGATGGCCGTCACGGCCGACGAGGTGATGGGTCTCGCGTCGCTGATGACGTTCAAGTGCGCCCTGCTGGATGTGCCCTTCGGTGGCGCCAAGGGCGGCATCCGGATTGCTCGCCACAAGTACTCGGCTGCGGAGCTCGAGCGGATAACCCGGCGCTACACCTTCGAGCTCTGGCGCAAGAACTTCATCGGACCTGGCGTGGACGTTCCGGCGCCCGACTACGGCACCAGCTCGCGCGAAATGGCCTGGATTGCCGACACCTACCGCAGCCTGAGCAATGACTTGAATGCGATGGCCTGCGTGACCGCCAAGCCTGCTTCGCAGGGTGGAATCCGGGGCCGCACCGAAGCCACCGGTCGAGGGGTGATGTTCGGCCTGCGCGAAGCCTGCAACGTCGCCGACGACATGAAGAAGCTCGGTTTGACTCCCGGGCTGGCCGGGAAGCGGGTCGTGATCCAGGGTCTCGGCAATGTGGGCTACTACGCCGCCAAGTTTCTCCAGGAGCAGGGCGCCGTGCTGGTTGGGCTGGCCGAGTATGAAGGCGCAATCAGCAACCCGAAGGGTCTCGACCTCGACCGGGTGATGCAGCACCGGAAAACCAACAAGTCGATCCTGGGTTATCCGGGGGCTCAGGATATCCCACAGTCGATCGCTGCGCTCGAACTCGACTGCGATATCCTGATCCCTGCCGCTCTCGAGAATGTGATTACCGCGGACAACGCTCCGCGCATCAAAGCCAAGATCATCGGCGAGGCGGCCAACGGACCAACCACGGCGGAGGCAGACGGCATCCTCAAAGCGCGGGGCGTCTACATCATTCCCGACTTCTATCTCAATGCCGGTGGTGTCACCGTCTCGTACTTCGAATGGCTCAAGAACCTCTCGCACGTCCGTTTCGGACGCATGCAGCGGCGCTTCGAAGAGCAATCGAACCTGGGCATCCTGAATCTGGTCCAGCAGTCGACCGGACGTGCCATCGATCAGGCCGAGCTCGATCGGATTGCCCACGGAGCAAGCGAAGAGGATCTGGTCAACTCGGGCCTGGAAGACTCCATGGCCGTAGCCTACCACCAGATTCGCGACATCCTGCTCCGGCCCAAGGGCCCGACGGACCTCCGCACCGCAGCGTTCGTGTCCGCCATCGACAAGATTGCCGTCAGCTACGAGGAACTGGGCCTCTTCCCCTAAGCCGCACGAGGATCGCCGGCCGCGGCCCGGGCAACCAGCCATGGTTGCTCGGGCCGTCCTGCATTCGAGGAGTCCAGAGGCGCCGACCGGAATCGAACCGGTGATCAGGGTTTTGCAGACCCTTGCCTTACCACTTGGCCACGGCGCCCAGTCTTACTGGTCGAGCAGACCCTCCACGATGGCGATGTACTCCCGCACCAGCGCGTCGTGATACGACCCGCTGGCTTTGGCGGCAAAGCCGCTTCGCACCGCGTGAACCCGGCCTTCCCGGTTGATGAAGAAGGTGGCGGGCCAGGTGTTCAGGTTGACGGCCTGCGGCAGCTTGGCAGCGACCTCGCCGGGCTCGCCCGCCACGAGGTACGGGTACTCGATGCCATACCTGGCGACGAACGCGCGCAGCCGGCTGAGATCCTCCAGTTCCTCCGCTTCTTCGAAGTCCAGGGCGACGACCTCGAGCCCCCGGTCCCGATAGCGCCGGTAGAGATCGGCCAGGAAGGGCGCCTCGTCGTGGCAGTTGGGGCACCAGCTGCCGGTGACATTCACCACGATGACCTTGCCGACAAAGCGGGCGTCCCGCTCCGTGACCAGCCGACCGTCGAGATCGGGAAACGCAAAGGTGAACGGCTCTTTCGGATCGCGAACCCTGGTGTGCGTCGCGACGTCGGCGGGCTCGGGGAGCCCCCGGGCACGGGCCAGCTCGGGTCGGATCGCCTCGAAGCTTCGGGGCGCTCCCCGCGGCGCATGAAGCGTCAGCCGGAGCGTGCCATCCGACTGCGGATCGATCTCGAGCCGCGCCGGACGGGTTCCGGCGAAATGGCTGAGCACGAACCTGGACCCCGTCCAGCCGCCCGTGAGAGCTCCGGCATCGCCGTCCACCCGGAGGATCGTCGCGGACAGCTGCGATCCGTCCTGCCGTACCACGAAACGCCAGGCGCGCTCGCCCTTGGCGGTTTCGACCGGCAGGTACCACTCTCCGTCGATCCGAGGGGCCCCGGCTGCGAATCGTGCCGCCTCGAGGGTCGGCGCCGCCTCGACCGGATGGTAACCGCGCCGCTCGTTGCCATAGCGACCCCGGAAGGCGCCGCCCTCGAGCACGCCTTCGAACCTCGTGGCCAGGTGGGCAAACTCGACCACGACGGAGTCGCCCTGCCGATGCACTGCCGTCGAGGTCACCGGCAGGTCGCCGTTGTAGAGCCGAACCAGCTGGCGCCCCGACTCGACGGCCCATTCGAGCGGAAAGTCGATGCGCAACGAGTCATAGCTGATCGTGCCGGTCCAGCGGCCGCTGGGCTCCTGCGCCGCGAGACCTGCCGAGCCAAGAGTCAGCAGCCCGATGGCAACCCACCCACGCGCGAGACTGCTCAGTTCCAGCATCACCGGGCTCCTGGCAGCTGCGCAACGAGGGTGGCGGTCCGGGGCGGCAGGCAGGTGGTCTCGGTGCAGGCCTGGTAGCGGACGCGCAGTTCGGCCCCGGCCTTCGATCCTCCTGAGCCAACCCGAACTGGCACCACGAATCGGGGCTCGCCGCCATAGACCTCGACCGGAATACCGAATGCCGATGTTTCCTGAACGATCGGCGTCGGACCCGTGACGGCGCCCGCCAGCACGACCGACTCGCCGCCCGGCGCGATCCGCAGGGGATAGGGCCCGCCCGATGTCTGGGTCAGCGAATACACCTTCCAGCCAGGTTCGATCGACGCCGTCACCGCAAGGGTGACCACGTCCGGGGTGCCCCCACGCGTCGGCACGATTGCCACCGACCAGCGAACCGGATCAGGGCCCTGCGCCTGAGCGCTCGACACCGCGAGCACGGACAACCAGATAACCAGCTTCAATGAGACCTGCATTGGTTCCTTCCTTACGCCGAGGTACGACCGTCCACTGACAAGTCAGGTCTCGGGCAGGCCACAACGAAAACGGCCCACCCGTGAACAGGGTGGGCCGGAAGCGATCTGACTGCGCGCCGCCGTGGCGCGATAGACTATGCTGCTATAGCCGCGCGCCGCCCCACCCGGATTCGAGGGGACAACAACAGGCGACAGTGGCGCGGACCAGCGGCATCAGCAAACTCCGAACATCAGTAGTGTCGAGGGAGGACGATAATCTGGAGACCTCGAGATTGTAAAGTGGCTCGAGGGTCCCCACACCTCGCGCCGGATCGGGGCATGACGATAACTTGCAGGATCCCAACCGCAACACCAGTCCACATCTCCACCGTGAGCCGCGACGATGCGACGATCGTTTGGCCTGATCCTCCTTGCCCTGACGCCGACCCTGATCGGCGCCCAAAGTTCACCGCGCCCCGATCGCTGGCAACCCGTGCGCGAAGCCGCCAACCGCCTGGTCGTCGAGCGCGGTGTCGCCGCCGTTGCGGTTGCCGTTGCCAAAGACGGCAAGATCGTCTGGGAGGAGGGTTTCGGTTGGGCCAACCGAGAAAAACTCATCCCGGCCACCGAGCACACCATGTTCTCGCTGGCCTCGATCTCCAAGCCGATCACGGCCACCGGCCTGATGCTTCTCGTCGACCGCGGTCAGGTGGATCTCGATCGGCCCGCCAACGACTACCTCGGCTTCGGTAAGATTACCGGTCTGGCCGGCGATGCCTCGGGTGCCACGGTCCGACGAATCCTGGCGCACACCTCGGGCCTGCCTCTTCACTACCAGTTCTTTTACGACAACGAGGCAACCCGCCGCCGCCCTTCGATGGATGAAACCGTCGGTCGCTACGGCATCCT
The DNA here is from genome assembly GCA_019637315.1 of Gemmatimonadales bacterium. Classification (NCBI taxonomy): domain Bacteria; kingdom Pseudomonadati; phylum Gemmatimonadota; class Gemmatimonadia; order Gemmatimonadales; species Gemmatimonadales bacterium. The sequence goes on along the minus strand of JAHBVU010000019.1, from coordinate 32,138 downwards.
GGTCTCCGCACCTGGCGAGACCTTCCAGTACTCGAACCTTGGCTACGGGATTCTGGACGATATCATCAGCCGGGTGTCCGGCCGCACCTACGCCGATTTCATGCGGAACGAAGTCTTCCTGCCGTTGGGACTGACCCGGACTTCGATCGATATCGCCCCCGGACTCGAGCCCTATGTCGCCGAGCGGTACTGGAGAGGCAAACCGGTGCCGTTCTACACCTTCGATCATCCGGGCGGGTCGGCCGTCTACTCCAGCGCGCACGACCTGGTGCGCTTCGGCATGTTCCACCTCAAGAACAAGCTAGCCGAGCAGCGGGCCATTCTGCCTGCATCGCGAATCGACGAGATGCAGCGCCCGGAGACACCGGCCTTTGGTTCGCACTACAGCCTGGGATGGGTCGTCGGTCAGGATCGCGGACACCGGCTGGTTCAGCACAGCGGCGGGATGCCTGGAGTCAGCACCATCCTCCACCTCTATCCGGAAGCCAACGCCGTCATCGTGGTGCTGACCAACGCGTCGGCCGCACCGTTCGGCGACGTCCTGAGCGAGGCGGCTGCCGTCATCCTGCCCGGCTACGCCGATTCGCTCAAAGCGGAGCGCGCCCGGCCCCGACCGACGCCCGCGCCAGCCGCATTCGCGCCACCGGCCGAGCTGGTCGGCACCTGGACCGGCACGCTGCGTACCTGGACCAGAACCCTTCCCTTCGAGCTGGAAGTCCGGTCATCAGGCGAAATGCAGACCCAGATCGGCGAGGCGATGCGTCCAGGCGATGACCCTTTGCTTCGCAAACAGCTCCGCGCCCTGGTCAACATGCCAAGCTACCGTGACGGCGTCCTGAGCGGCCGTTTTGCCGGCACCATTCCGACACCCGACGTCGATTGGGTGTCCCATACCGTCGCCTTCGACCTGCGTCTCGTCAATGGCGTTCTACGCGGTCAGGCCAGCGCCCAGACCGGCATCGATCCGCTCTTCTTCTCGGTTGCTTCGTATCTGGAGCTCCGCAAACGATAGCGATTGATCCGGCATCCGGTCGGCAGGCGGCAGATCCGCCTGCCACTCGAAGCGCCGGATCACCGCCCCAAAAAATGTCGCCCGCCGAACCGGATCCAGGTTCGACGGGCGACAAAGACCGAACGACGCGAATCAGGGCGTCAGCGTTTCCTTCGGCATGACCCGCGCCGCCCACAGACCCGTGTTGAAGTCCGTGAAGAGCACATGCCCTTTCCACGGCATGGCGTTCATCACGAACGACGCATTGGGCGTGAAGCCCTTCGGATCGTACGGTTTGAACACGGCAATCTCACGGCCCTGGTCGACCAGGTTGCCCATCAGCTCGCCGGAGACATCGACGACCCGCACGCCACCTTCATAGTAGGCCTGGTAGAGCACGTCGTCCTTGACGATGATGTCGTGCGCACCGAAGTCCTCGATGTGATAACGGCCCACCGGCATCGGCTTCATCGGATCGGTGAAGTCGACGATATGGACGTATCCGCCGGACGTCTGCGGTACGCCGCCCGGTGTGGTCATCTCGTTGCGATAGTTGGTGCCGGCCCAGACCCGATTGGACCGGTTCATCTCTTCGTCGCCGATGAACAGGTAGGTCCGCCCGGTCGACTCCTGGTAGTACGGGAAGATTTCGTGACCGCTGTTGACCGCGTAGGTCGTAATCAGCTTCGGATTCTGGGGCGAGCCGCCCCACTTCCCGTTGCCAACGTCGACAACCACCGTCCCCGCCCCGCCCTGCGCCGAGTAGGCAATGCCGTCCTTGACCCAGAGATCGTGAATCCGGGCATTCGGGTGGCGGTACTCGCTGACATACTTCGGCTTGTAAATGTCGCTCATGTCGATGATGACGTACTTGGCCCCGCCGGAGATGGCGTAGAGGTAGTCATCGGTGGCAAACATGTTGTGCACGCCGCCGGTGAGTTCCTGCTCGAAGGTCGACGCGACCTTGGGGTGCCGCGGATTGGCCAGATCGAGAATCACGACGCCGTTGATCCGGTTCGACGCGCCTTCACGCGCCAGCACTCCGTAGCGGCCGTCGGGTGACACCGTGACGTCGTTGATGGTGCGGGCGTCGATCTTGATCGAGTCGGTCTTGACCAGGTTATTGAGGTCCGTAATGTCGAAGACGTAGGCATAGCCGTCGCCGCCCCAGGTCCCGACCAGCGCATAGTCGCGGCCGTCCTTCCCTGCCCAGGGCCAGAGATCGGAGGTGTGCACGTGGTTGATGTTGCCACGGGCAGTGATCTGAATTGGGCGCCGGGCACTCCGCTCGACGACCTCGAGCGTCTTCTCGGCAAAGGCGGTCCCGGACCGCGCCATGACGGTGTACCGCCCCGGATGGTTCGCCGCGAAGCGTCCGAACTGAACGATGCCGGATCCACCTGGAAGCCCCGACGGCGCCACGGTGTCGGCGGGCACATAGCTGTAGCTCCAGGTGACCGGAGCGTCGGTCACGACCCGTCCTCCGGCACCCCGAGCCACGGCCTTGAGGTGGATCACGTCGCCGGTCCTGAGCGTCGAGTCGGGCAGCGAAATCTCCAGCGCCGTGACCGGATGTGCAGCAACCGTGTGCGTCAGCGTAGCCGACGCCCCGGCATCCTGTGCCGAGATCGTCACCGTGCCCGGCTTGACGCCGCGGACGTTGCCGAACCGGTCGACCGTGGCCACCGACGGGTCGGAACTGCGCCAGGTCGGGGCCAGTCCCGGTCGCTCGCTGCCGTCGGCGTGAAGGCCCCGGGCCCGGTGAGCCAGGGTCACCCCGGTGTAGAGCTTGCCCTGATCGGCCACAATCTCCAGCTTAGTGATCTGTGGCCAAGTCACGGTCACCGGGATTTCCAGCATGATCGGACTTCCGCCCGAGCCCTGGGCCGCCGCTGTCAGAGTATGAGTTCCGGCCGCCAGGGCGTGGACCATACCGTCACTGTAGGCGACCGCTCGGCGGGTGCCGAAAACCCGGACCTCCGGGTCGGCAATCTCGCGACCCTGGGCGTCATAGGCCCGGATCCGGATCCGGGTCGAGTCACCGGCCTGAATCCGCAGGGCCGTCGGCTCCGCCACCAGCTTGGCGACGGCCGGGCTCTGCGCCTGGAGGGGCGCCCCGACCAGCGGGAGGAGCAGTAACGCTGTTGGGATGGCGCCGATACGAGTTAGCTTCATGCGAATGACTCCACGACGGGTGACGGACATCCGTAAGTTTGGCGAGGAAGGTGGAACGATGCGGACGATTAGCCCTACGCGCAAGACGAGCCTTTCGTTGACCCTGGTCGGGGTGCTGGCCGGGCTGGCCGCCTTCGAGGCACCCGAGCTCGCGGCCCAGGCCGCCAAGCCGGCACCGCCCAAGGCCACCTACTGGGCCTATGTCGGCGCCGAGTCGGCCGACCTGATCCATCGGATCCGGTTTGGGCCGGACGGGGCCACGGTGGAAAAGACCATACCCGTGGGTGAGCTCGCCGCGGAGATGGAAGGCCCGCACGGCCTGGCCATTTCGCGCGACGGCAAGTACCTGCACATGACGACCGGTCATGGTTTTCCTGACGGCAAGTACTGGCGCTACGAGCTTGGTCCGGACACCCTGGTCGGTCCGGGCGTATTGCTCGGCAACTTCCCTGCCTCGATCGACATCTCGCCGGACGGACTCTACGCCCTGGCGGCGAACTTCAACTTGCACGGCGACATGGTGCCCTCGACCTTCTCGGTGGTCTACACGCCGACTCACACCGAGGTCACCCGGATCATCACCTGCACCATGCCCCACGGCAGCCGGATCGATCCGAGCGGCCGCTTTCATTACTCGGGCTGCATGATGGACGATCAGCTGGTCGAGATCGACACCCGCAAGTTTGCAGTCTCCCGCCGGTTCTCGGTGGCCAAGGGGAAGGAAGGTCCCCTGCCCGTCGACGATCGCGGCGCGATGGCTGCGCATATGCACAGCGGGCATGCCCCGGCCCGACCCGGCACCGAAGTCGACCCCGCCGATGTCGGCTACCGCGGCATGCGCCACGCGATGGAACCGCAGAGTTGCTCACCCACCTGGGCGCAGCCGTCGGCGGATGGAGCCCGGATCTATGTGGCCTGCAACAAGTCGGATGAGATTCTGGAAGTCGACCACGGCGCGTGGGCCGTGAGCCGCCGTTTTGCTGCCGGTCGCGGGCCGTACAACCTCGCCACCTCGCCCGACGGCAAGCTGCTGGTGATCACGCTCAAGCAGGGCAACGGCGTCGAAGTCGTCGACCTCACCACCGGCAAGCAGGTCGGCAAGTTTACCAGTTCGACGACGGTAACCCATGGCGTCGTCATCACCCCGGACTCCCGCTACGCCTTCGTGAGCAACGAGGGCAAAGGCGCCGAGCCTGGCAAGGTCGACATCTACGACCTGCAGGCGCTCGCGAAGGTCGCTACCGTCGACGTCGGGCAGCAGGCGGGCGGCATCGCGTTCTGGAAGATGGAGCCGGCCGCCGGCAAGTAACCTGCTCGGCACCGCGGCACCGTCGCGGCACCCGGTTCTGGTCGCGAACGGCGGGCCCAACGAGTGGCCCGCCGTTCTGTTTCACCTCGGTTGGAGTATTCTCGCATGCGCATCGCCCCGTTCGGTCGTCGGCTCGGAGCAGCCTTGCTGCTCGCCACTGGACCCGCCTGCCTCGCTGCGCAGGCAAGCTTCGACGTGACCGAGCGCTCCGCCCGCGAGTTGCAAGCCGCTCTCCAGGCCGGCACAGTGACCTCGGTAGCCCTGGTCGATGCCTACCTGGCGCGGATCGCAGCCTACGATGTCGGCGGCCCCGGCCTCAACAGCGTGATTCGTCAGAGCGCCTCCGCCCGCACCGACGCCGCCCGACTCGACGCCGAGCGACGCGCCGGGCGGGTGCGCGGACCCCTGCACGGCATTCCGATTCTTCTCAAAGACAACTTCGACACGGCCGACGCGCCAACCAGCGGGTCCTCGCTGGCGCTCGCAACGCTCCGGCCGGGGGCCGACGCGTTCGTGGTGCAACGCCTCCGTGAGGCCGGCGCCATCATTCTCGGCAAGACCAACATGCACGAGTTGGCCGCCGGGATCACCTCGATCTCGTCGCTGGGCGGCCAGACCCGCAATCCGTACGACCCGCGCCGCTGCCCCGGCGGCTCGAGCGGCGGAACCGGTGTCGCCATTGCGGCGAGCTTTGCCGCCATCGGCTGGGGCAGCGATACCTGCGGATCGATCCGGATCCCGGCGGCTTACAACAGCCTGTTCGGGCTTCGGCCGACGCAGGGTCTGGTCAGCCGATCGGGGGTCCAGCCACTCTCGCACACCCAGGATATTGCCGGCCCCCTGGCCCGCACCGCTGCGGACCTGGCGATTGCCCTCGAGGTCAGTGTCGGCTACGACCCGGCCGACCCGACCACGGCATCGCTCGCCAATCGCCCGCCGTTCCGCTTCCTGGCGGCGGTCGACTCGGCCAGCTTGCGCGGCGTGCGACTCGGCATGCTGACCGCCCTGATCGAAGCTGCCGACGCCGATATCCGCGACACTGTGCGCGCCGCGGCTGCGGCCATGGCGCAGCATGGCGCCGAGCTGGTCCCGGTCGCGATTCCGGAGCTCGATGGCCTGCTGCGAGCCTCCGGCGTGCTCAACTACGAAACCAAGTTCGACCTGGCAGAGTACCTGAGCCGCGTGCCGGGCGCCCCGGTTGCGAGCCTGAGCGAAATCCTCGACCGCGGTCTCTACCATGACGCGCTCGATGCCCGCTTCCGCCGCGCCGATACCGTTTCGTCGCCGAACAGCGAACCCTATCGTCAGACGCTGGCTGGGCGCGCGGTGCTGCGGGAGCGCCTCGTGGCCGTCCTCGACAGCCTCAAGCTCGACGCCCTGGTCTATCCAACCATGCAGCGACGACCCGTCCTCGTCGGCGATCCGCAACTCGGGGGCACCTGTCAGCTCAGTGCCAACTCGGGGATGCCGGCCCTGAGTGCGCCGGCCGGCTTCACGGCGGACGGGCTTCCGGTTGCCTACGAAATGCTCGGCCGCCCGTACGATGATGTCCGACTCGTAGCCATTGCGGCCGCCTTTGAGCGGGTCGGGCCGCGCCGACGGCCGCCACCCAATACGCCCCCGCTGGTCCGCGGACGCGCGCCAGCCGCGCAGAGGTTTACGGTTCGCGGCGGCAACGGTTCGGGTCGCACGGTCGGGGAGTTCAGCTTCGAGCCAAGCACGGGAGACCTGCGCTATCGGGTCCGGGTGACTGGCGTGCCGGCCGACCAGGTGAACGCTGTGGTGCTCCGGCGTAACAGCGGCGGTACGCCGGGCCCGGTCATCGAACGGCTGGTGCGTCCCGGCACGCTGACCGGCGAAGGCGTGCTGACACTGGTCGGCGTCAATCGGTCGGCGCTCGACGCGGGTCAGCTCTCGATCGAGCTCTTCACGACGGAGGCACCCTCGGGCACGGCCGCAGCCACGCTGTCCGCTCGCTAGGAGCGCACGGGAATGGAGGTCTACTCGATGCGCACCGAAATCGGGTCGCTGGTGGGCATCGTTTCCTGAAGCGCCTCGTCGAGCCGGTCTTCCTGATTCCGTCCTGGCTGACCCAGGGGCGTATCGGCGGGCTGCGCCGTGACCTGCGACGGTGTCGTTGGCCCGGGCTCACCGCTGTCCGGACGTCCGGAGAACCAGCGGCGAATGCGGGAGACCAGCGACTCAAGTACGCCTGGAGTATGACGGGTCATCGCAACGTCCCTCCTTCTCGACGATGGTTCGGGCGGCAGGGTAAACGAGCCCGCCCTTAGAACTCGGACGACCGCCATCGCTCGCTCGCACACATGCCGCGAGATCGCTCCAGCCAGCGATCGATCGGTTTCCGGGCATCGGACCGACGGGGTATCATTCCAGTGACCGAGGTTCACTGAGGAGGACCGCGCGTTTGACAATGGCAATTCGCCCTGCCGCGACGATTCTGCTGCTTCGTGATGCAGCGGTCGGCGTCGAGGTCTTCATGGTCCGCCGCAATCCAAGCTCGGCGTTCGTCGGCGGTGCGTACGTGTTTCCGGGCGGGCGGGTCGACGTACTCGACGCGATCGACCCGGGTCGCTGCAGCGGTCTCGATGCCCGCACCGCCGATCAACGGCTTGGTGTGGCCGGACAAGGATTGGCGTTCCACGTCGCGGCCGTGCGCGAGTGTTTTGAAGAAGCTGGCGTGCTGCTCGCCTACGACCGGCAGGGCAACCTGCTCGACTTCAGCGCGCCGGAGGCCGATGCCCACTACCGGTCGCTCCGTGATCGGCTGAACGCAGGCACCCTGTCTTTCGGCGCGCTGCTCGAACAGGAAGACCTGACCCTCGCCCTCGATCGTCTGGCGTACCTCTCCCACTGGATTACCCCGATGGGCGAGCCGCGCCGTTTCGACACGCGTTTCTTCGCGGCCGAGGCGCCGGCCAATCAGGTTGCCGCGCACGACGACTGGGAGCTGACCGATTCGGACTGGGTCCGTCCGGACGAGGCCACCGAGCGGGCTCGGAAGCGCGAGTGGCAGATCATTCTGCCAACCATGGCCAACCTTCGCGCCATTGCCGATCACCCGTCGGCTGCAGAGGCCGTCAGCTGGGCACGTCGTCAGCGGCTGCCGCTGCCGGCGATTCTGCCCAAGGTGTACCAGGGTCGGCTCGTGCTGCCCGGCGACGAGGATTACGATCTGGGTGAACCCGACATCTCCCTGCTCGACCGCGAGGGACGGGACCGCGCTTTCCTGCCATGACCCCGCCGATCCGCTATGGCGAGACCGTCACCCTCGCGCCGTCGATCCGTCGCATCACGCAGCAGAACCCGGGACCGTTCACCGGCCCGGGCACCAATACCCATCTGATCGGCACCTCCGACCTGCTGATTCTCGACCCCGGTGAAGCGCGCGACGACGGCCACGCCGACCGCATCATCGCGGCCGTGGGCAACGCCTCGGTCCGCGCGGTAGTTCCGAGTCACGGACACCCCGACCACTGGCCGCTCGCTCCGCAACTGGCCGAGCGACTGGGGGCGCCGGTGATGTTCTTCGGTCACCACGCCGGGTTTCGGGTCGATCGCACCCTGGCGGATCGCGACACGATTCCCCTGGGAGATGCCCTGGTCCACGTGCTCCACACGCCGGGGCACACCGCCGACCACCTTTCGTTCCACTACCCTGCGGAAGGGGCCCTCTTCCCCGGTGACACCGTGATGGCCTGGTCGAGCACGATCATCATGCCACCGGAAGGCAATCTGCCGGACTACCTCGCGTCGCTGGAGCGGATGCTGCGCCTGCCGGATCTGGCGGCCCTCTACCCCGCCCACGGCGAAGCCGTGGTCGATCCGTACGGAAGGCTCCAGGCGCTTCGCGAGCACCGGATGATGCGGACACGGCAGGCGCTCGACGCGCTGGCAGAGCAGCCGGATACGCTGGAGGGCCTGGTCCGCCGGATCTACACGGACATCGACCCCGTGCTCTACCCGGCAGCCGCGCAGTCGCTGCTGGCGCACTTGCTGGCGTTGGAGTCAGCGGGCATGGTGGCGCGACCGAATACAGAAGCGCCGCCATCGGGAGGTGCACGATGGCGGCGCCTCAACGACGACGAACGGGCTACTTCCGGGTAAAGCGGATAGCTGCCACGTTGGGCTCGAGCGGAAAGGCGACCTGATCGATTTCGCCCTTGGCATTGGTCAGGAACTGCAACCGCCCCCCGAACGGCACGATGTTGCCTGGATCGTTGATTTCCCAGACATCGTAGTGGAAGTGATCCAGCGAGACCCGGTGCGGATCCAGCGTCGCGGTCAGCTTGCCGCCATCCACCGTCACGACCAGCGTCCCGTACCCGGCGTGTTCATAGCTTCCGGCATACGCCGCCAACGACTGACTCGGCGAGGTCCCCATCTTGCGCTCCGCCATCCGGGCCTCGCGCTGCCGCTTCTGCCGCTCCTGATTCTGCGCCGACTCGGTCCGCTCGCGGGCCGCCCAGTCGACCGCCGGCGCGCCCAGCAAGCGGTCGTACAGCGTGCGCATCACCATGACCGGCAAAGGATTGTCGCCCGAGAAGTTGGTCACCACCATGATGCCCATCTTACGATCAGGCAGCCACGACATCGCCGAGATAAAGCCGTCGATTCCGCCGCCGTGGCTGACGATCTTGTGGCCGCGATAGGTCGAGACACCAACCCCAAGCCCGTAGTTGCCCAACCCCAGCTCGGGGTAGCTGAATCCGGCGCCTGACACCATGTGCGGACTCTGCAGCAGCCGCTCCTGCGCCTCCGACACCAGACGGGTGCCACCGCTGGTGCCCTGATCGATCCGGAACTGGATGTACTTGAGCATGTCCTCCACGCTCGCGTTGATCGAACCGGCAGGACCGACGGCGTCGATGTTCCGATACGGCACCCGCACCACCGCGCCATCCCGGATCATGTACGGGTAGGCAAAGTCGCCGGCTCGGACGATGTCATTGGCCGACGCACTGGCGCGCGACATACCGAGTGGCGTGAAGATCCGCTCCTGCAGCTGCTGTTCCCAGGTCCGGCCCGTCAGGCGTTCCGTCAGGACGCCAGCGGCGAGGAACATCAGATTCTGATACTGATACCGCGACCGAATCGACGCACTCGGCTCGAGATAACGAAGCCGCTGGAAGAGTTGCTCCCGCGTGAACGGACGGCCATACCAGAGATTGTCGTGCCGCGGCAGCCCGGAGCGGTGCGTCACGAGATCTTTCGGCGTCAATTCCTGAGTGGCAATCTCGTCATAGAGCCGAAAGTCGGGGAGATAGGTTCGAACCGGGGTGTCCCAGTCGAGCTTCTTCTCGTCCGCGAGCATGGCCATCAGCACTGCGGTGAACGATTTGGAGTTGGAGCCGATGGCCATCACGGTCTGCGGGGTAACGGGCAGTCTGGCCTCGACGTCGCGAAGCCCGTACCCCTTGATGAACACGACCTTGCCATCCTGAACGGCACCGACCGCAAGGCCGGGCACCTTCCACTCAGCCATGACAGAGGTAACCCACTGGTCGAAGCCGGCCAGGTTGGGGGCGGCGGATCTTTGCGCCGAGAGCGGCGCAATCAGCGCGAGAAGGAGCGCCAGACAGAAGGCGATCGGTGACAAGCGTCGTCGCATTTGATGACCTCGAGATTGTGGCGGAGTGAAGCTTGTAGCATAAGCCCGGAGTCTGACGAGTGGAAGCGTTTCGACCTCGATCGCGATACGTTTCCGGGATGATCGTTCACCTGATCGACGGCACCTTCGAATTGTTCCGTCATTTCTACGCTGTTCCGCCCGCCTCAGACCGCGACGGACGTGAGGTCGGCGCCACCGTCGGCGTGCTCAACTCCGTGCTCCGCCTCCTCGAGAGCGGCGCCACCCACGTCGGCGTTGCGACGGATCATGTGATCGAGTCGTTCCGGAACAGTCTCTGGTCCGGCTACAAGACGGGCGACGGCATCGACCCTGCCCTCTTCTCGCAGTTCCATCCGCTCGAGGCGGCGCTCCGTTCGATGGGTGTCGTGGTCTGGCCCATGATCGAGCTCGAGGCGGACGACGGCCTCGCCTCGGCCGCACGGATTGCGGCCGCCGATCCGCGCGTCACGCAGGTGATGATCTGCACCCCGGACAAAGATCTGAGCCAAGCGGTCGTGGGCGACCGGGTCGTTCAGTTCGACCGGATGCGTCGTCAGGTGCGCAACGAACCGGGCGTCGTCGCAAAGTTTGGAGTGCCCCCGGCGTCGATTCCCGACTGGCTCGCGCTGGTGGGCGACACGGCCGACGGCTACCCGGGCCTTCCCGGCTGGGGCGAGAAGAGCGCCGCGACGGTCCTGGCGCACTACGGCCACATCGAGGCGATTCCCTCGGATCCAGCCGCGTGGGCGGTCAGCGTTCGCGGTGCGGCCCGGCTCGCGACCACCCTCGCGGCCGAACGGGATAGGGCGCTGCTCTTCCGCCAGCTCGCCACACTGCGCGATGACACGGAGCTGTTCCGCGACGTCGATGAACTGCGCTGGACCGGCGCCACGCCTGACTTCCGGGTCCTCGCCGACGGGCTCGATGCTCCCGGGCTGGCCGTCTGGGCCGAGCGCCTCGCGGCAACCCGGGCGTAAGCGGCACCTGCTCTCGCGTGGGGTCGGCACTCTCTCTAGTTTCCGGCAGGCATTCCTTTCACTCGGCCAGGGCACCTATGCGCGCGCTTCGCGTCTTTCTGTTGCTGCTCGTCTCCTCGATCGCTTCGGCGGCTGCCGAGGTCGTCAGTATCGAAATCACCCGCCGAGCCGATGTTGCCGGCGGTCGATCGTTCGGCGCGGCGGGGGCCTATGAGATGATCGAGGGACGGATCCTCTTTGCCTTCGATCCGGCCAATCGATACAACGCGCGGATCGTCGATCTCGACAAGGCGCCGCGGCGGAATGGCCGAGTCGAGGCCTGGGCCGACTTTACCGCGCTGCGCCCCAAGCAGCCGGTGGCCAATGGCGTCGCGCTGTTCGAGGTGTCGAATCGCGGACTCAAATATCTGCTTCAGGTTCTCGACTACGGCACCATGGCGCCGCGCCCGACCACCATCGAGGATGTCGGCGACGCGCTCCTCTTGCGACAGGGGCTCACCCTGGTCTGGGTCGGCTGGCAGCACGACGTTCCTCCCGACGACGCCGATCGACTCGGCCTCGAGGTACCGGTGGTGCGGAACGCCGACGGCTCGCCCATCACGGGCGTGCTCCGGGCGGACTGGGTGGTGGCACGCACGGTCAACTCGCTCTCGGTGGCGCATGGCAATCATGTCGCCTATCCCGCGATCGATCCGGATTCCGACCAGCATGTGCTGACGGTACGCGACGGGCGCTACGCGCCGCGCCAGACGGTGCCGCGCTCGGAGTGGCGCTTTGCCCGCGAGGTCAACGGTGCTCCGGTGGCCGACCCGGCCTGGATCTATCGCGCCAAGGGGTTCGAGGCAGGCCGGATCTACGAACTGGTCTATCGGAGTCAGGACCCTCGGGTTGCGGGCCTGGGTCTGGCCGCCATTCGCGACGCGATGAGCCACGCCAAGTACGACCCGTCGAGCCCCTTTGCCGCTCGCCACGCAGTGGCCTTCGGGATTTCCCAGACCGGTCGCTTGCTGCGCCACTTCCTCTACCAGGGCTTCAACACCGACGAACGCGGCCGCAAGGTCTTCGACGGCATGCTGATCCATGTTGCCGGCGGCGGGCGGGGCAGCTTCAACCACCGCTTTGCGCAGCCATCGCGTGACGGGCATCGCTACGACGCCTTCTTTTTCCCGACCGACCTGTTTCCCTTCACGAGCGAGCCGAGCACCGATCCTGAGACTGGCGTGACGGACGGCATCAACTCGCACCTGTTCGATCGGGCGCACCTGCCTTATGTCTTCCAGACCAACTCGGGCTACGAGTACTGGGGCCGCGCGGCGTCGTTGATTCACACCACGCCGGATGGCGCTCGCGACCTCGCGCCCCCGGCCAACGAGCGGATCTACCTGCTCACCTCGGCCCAGCATGTTCCCGGGCCGTTCCCGCCGCCGGACGCAACCCGACATCCGGGATCTCGGGTCTATCGCAGTCAGGCGCTCGACTACCGCCTGCCTCTTCGCGCCTTGCTGGTCGGGCTGGTCGAGTGGGTCCGTGACGGCAAGGAACCGCTGCCCAGCGCCTATCCGACCCTTGCCCGCGGCGATCTCGTCAGCATCGACAAGGTCGCGATACCCTCGGTGCCGGACCTGGGCCGACCGACCGTGGTGCATCAGCCCGATCGGCTCGACTATGGGCCGCGCTGGCGCGAGGGCATCGTCGACCGCGAGCCGCCGACCTTGTCGAAACCGTTCCCGGTGCTGGTCCCCCAGGTCGATTCGCTCGGCAATGAAGTGGGGGGCATGCGCTCGGTCGAACTGGAGGCGCCGCTCGCGAGTTACCTCTCGTGGAACCTGCGTCGCGGCCAGCCGGGCGACACCACCGAGCTGACCCGGATCCTGGGCAGCTACCTGGCGCTTCCGGTCGATGGTCGCGCGCGCGCCGCAGCGCGGGATCCGCGCCCCGCCATCGCGTCACTCTACCCGAACCGCGATGCGTACCTTGCGCAGGCCCGTCGAGTCGCCAACAGCCTGGTAGCCCGACGGATGCTGCTCGAGGATGACATCGACCGCGCCGTGAAGCGCGCGGCCGATCACTGGGACTGGGTTCACGCGACGCGGCACTAGCGCCCCACTGGCCGATGACGGGTGGCCCGCGAACCAGGAACTGACCTTCCCGGGCCAGATGCTGCACGGGTGATCCCGCGCCCGGGCCGCTTGCGCGTATAGCATGGTTCTCAATCGAGATTCACTATGCGCCCGGTCCGTGCACTTCTCGCTGTCTTGCTGCTGGCCGTTCTCGCGACCGCCTGCGGTGGCGGCGACCCGGCCGTAACGCCCAATCCGCCCGCGCCGCCGCCGGCCCCGCCGCCACCACCGCCGCCACCACCACCTCCTCCTCCGCCACCGCCGCCACCAAGCCCCATCGACGTGGTGCTCGACGCGCCGCTCGGTGCCGGAGGCGGGACTCTGACGGTTACCAAAACGGGCAGCCCGCTTGCCGGGCTCAGGATCACGGTGCCTGCGGGGGCATTCACGACCGGGACCCAGTGGACGGTAAGCGAAATGAAGGAGGTCCGACCGACCCTGCCGGCCCGGACCCGGCAGATCGGGTCCACCATCCGGATCAGCAACGGGCAGGCCTTCGCCGCGAAGCCGTTTCGGCTCTTCGTCCCGGCACGGATCGGCAGTGACTCGGCGGTCGCCGCGTTCTTCCGCGACCCGAGCACCGGAACGCTGGAGCTGATCCCCCTGGCGGCGCGCACCGACACTTCGCTCGGCCTGGTCACCCAACACCTCTCGGCCGCCCAGATGGTCATCCCGACCACGAGCAGCTCGGCGTTCCGCCCGGCTGCGGCCGTCGTGCCGCCCACCGGCGAAGTCGAGATCATCCTGATCGGGGCATCGCTCGCCGACCTCCGAACCCTGATACGCACCTCGTTCACGCCCGGCGTCGATGACTGGGACTTCATCAACCGCGGCTCAGTCCTCGCTCCCGGAGGCTTCTGCGCGGGGTCGACGCTCTCGGCACTCCACCACCATTACACCAGGAAGGCCAGCCACGGCGCACTCAACGGTCTCTACGATGAGGTCGCGACCCTGGAGGTGGACAACCCCGAGGGCATTCGGCTGGCATCCGTGGTTCAGCGAACCGGTGACTGGGACGGAGCCAGGCCCGGCATCATCGCCCAGATCCTTCAGGAAACGACAGCCGAGGCCGGGACGACGTTCGGCGGCCCGGCGTGGGTGATCACGCAATCCGAGGCGCTGGCGCTTGCCATGCTCACGACCGGGCGGGCCCAGGCGCTGGGCATCTACCGGGCCGATTGGACCGGAGGACACTCGATCGTTGCGCAGGCGATCGAGCCGAACACGACCGGCGGCAGAATCTATGTCTCGGACCCGAACGTCCCGGGCCAGGAGCGGATCCTCGAGTTCAGCACCGAGAACGTGACACCGTTTCAGTTTGCGCAGCACGCTGAGCGCCCTGCCGAACCATACTCGCGACTCGTCGTGATGGGCGTCAGCGCGCTGGTCGACAACACCAAGTTCGCAGCGCTCTGGGAGCAACTGGAGAACAAGACGATCGGCGACAATCTGTTTCACCCGGTCGGGCTCGAGTATCGCGACCCGGTCGACACGCTCTGGCGTTCGGTCACCAGCGGTATCAGGACCGCGAGCACCGATCTAACCTTCCGAACCCTCTGTCGCGATTGCAAAGTGTCTCGCGGCCCTGCGAACACCCATCCCGATCGGGTCTTTACCGGAGCTTACAAGGTCGAGGGCGATTTCCTCGGTGATGACCGCGAGGATCTCCTGCCCGGGGTCAAGGTTCCGGTCAGCCTCGGCGCTCACCGGTTCGGGATGACGCATCGCGTCACCCACGACGACCCCAATATCGGTGAGTGGCTCTACTCTCACTTCACCATGGTCGACGTCGAGCGAGTTCCTTTCCGCATCAACCGAGACCGTTTCCAGGCCATCATCGGGCAGGAAATCACCTGGTCGGTCGTCAACGAGGGCCTCGGAGGACCTGGATCAAAGTATCGCTTCAGCTTCGGCCCTCACGTCGCGCCCATCGAAACCGGATTCGCCGATGCGACGGTCATCCACCGGTTCCCCGTGAGAGGCGCCTACCGTCCCAAGGTCGAGTTGTTCGACGCCGCGGGAACCCGCTTGGCCGCCGACTCCCTCCTGATCACGATTCAGGAGGGGTACCACTGGCGGATGGAGTGCGTTGCCATGGAGGCCGACAGTCCGAGCAACAGTTTCAGCGGCGCCCAGGCCAGTGCGTATGGGCGGTGGCTCGCTCAGGTCAACAAGGTCGTCGCCACCCCGAGGGACGGCTTCCTCTCGCTGCTGACCCCCAACACGGGGCGCCAGTTCGGCACCTTTTTCGTGGTGACGGCAGCTGGGCAGGGAGCGTCTGCCAAGGCACTGCCGCTCTTTCCCGCCGACACGACCCACTCGCCCAAGCTCGAGGCGCGGGTCTACATCGGCAGCGCGTCCGAGTCTCCCGGAGGGCCCTCCGGATTCTCGCGCAACTACGGCGGCAGTGTCCTGGATAACATCTTCGGGACCCAGATGCTCGTGTTCATGATGATGGAAGTCAGCAACTCGGGGTGGGCGCGGGGCACCGTTCGGGCGCGGGTCTCGGGGTTTTCGCCCGCCATAACATTGCGCTTCTATGCCCGGCAGATCTGGGAGGGCAGCCCGGCACCGGCCCCGCCCTGCTCGTTCGGCACCAACTGGGGCTAGCCATCGCCGCCGCGCCCGGGGAGTCAGCCGATTGCGCCCTGGTCGCAAGCGGCCCGGCGCCCACTCCGGCCGGGGTTCACCCCGCCTTCACGGGAATCTCATGGTCCGAGCCTTAGCATTGGCCCATGAGCATTCGACTGAACCTGCCTCGGATCATCCAGGGCCCCGATGGCGCCGCTGGCTGGCGCCTGGCCAGCGCGGTATCACGGGCCGGGCAACTCGGGGTGGTCTCCGGCAATCATGTGGAGGCTTTCCTGATCCGGCACCTCCAGGCTGGTGACCCCGGTGGACGGATTCGTCGGCTGATGGCCGACTTTCCATACCATGACCTGGCCACCAGGGTTCAGCAGAGTTGTTTTGCCGGTCGTCGGCCCGCCGCCACCGGAGAAAGCCTGCTCGCGGCCTGCCGCCGTGCCGCCAGTACGGACCCCGCAGGGTTGGCGGCGCTGGCCGCCTTCGTCGAGGTCGGGCTCGCCAAGGAAGGTCACGACGCTCCTGTCGGGATCTCGCTCACCATCGGCGAGGGAGTGCCGAATCTCGCCGTCCTGTACGGAGCCATCCTGGCCGGGGTCGACGCCGTGCTGATCCAGGGCCAGCTACCACGCGGCTTCCGCAATGCCCTCGAGCGCCTGGCTCAGCACGAGCTCGTATCGATCAAACTGCCGACCCGCGGCCCGGTCATCGGCCCCGACACAGTCTCCTTCGACCCGCGGCAGCTCGGGCCGTTGCCGAGGCAACGCGCCTTCCGTCCCTGGTTGATACCAATCGTCGGCCCCCGGGCCATCGAGAGCACCCTCGATGCGAGCCCGGTCGATGGCGTGGTGGTCGACTGCGGCCTGCCCGAGGAAGGTGACGATTGCAGGCTGAGCCAGCTCGGCGAGCGCGGGATTCCTTACTGGACCGAAGGCGTGCGAAGCAAGGGTTGCGCGAACGCGCAGTGTCGCTCCGCGGCGGCGGGCATCTATATCCGCAATCTCTTTGCCTGGTGCGAGGAAGCCGACCACGCGAGTCCGACCGCTGGCCAAGGCGGCGAACGCGGGCGGCACTGGCAGTCGCCGACGCCGCCCCTTGCCGTCGGGCTGGTCACGAGCGGTCGCGACCTGGCCCAGCTCAGGCGCTTGCTCCGCGGCCGCTCGGCCTACACCGCCGCCGACGTCGTCACCTTCGCTCTCCGCTACCTGAGCACTCGGAGTGAGCGCCACCCGATTACCACACGGCTCGGGGCAACGACGCTACCCACCGGCGACCACCGAGCCAACCGCTACGCCCTGGCATGGCTGCTCAACGAAGCGCCCAGCACGCGCGCCTCAGCCTGAGCTGACGGCGCGGGCCGGGTCAGTATCCAACACACGATCGGTCTCAGCGCCCACCACCCTGCCGCCGATCGCCCCGGCAACCATCACTTCATCACCGGCAGCCGGATGCCCGACGGATGCTCGGGGCCGCGATGCAGCGTTACCGTCGGGCGACCCCGCACCGGCGGCCGCTCGGTGTTGTCGGCGTCGGCGCCCATGATCGTGACCCGGAGCCGGTGGCCGGCGTTGAACACCGTGGCAGTCGGATGCAGCGGAAATTGCAGCGTCACGACCTGACCTGGGGTCAGCGGCTTCCGATCCGCCTTGTACGCACGGTGCCAGGGCAAACCGAGATAATCGTATGGCGGCGTCGTGGTATCGCGATACGAGGCCCGCAGAATGCCCTCGGTGACGTAGCGGGAGACCCCGGCGCTGTCGACCTCGGTGAGCACGGCGTAGAAATCACCGTCGCTCTGATTCGAGCTGACGTGGAGCGTCACCACCGGATGACCGACGACCGTGAGATCCGCAGCCAGCGCCTCCGTCGTGTAGGTCAGCGCTTTCGTTTCGTTCGGGGCCAGGTCCGGATAACGCATCGGTCCCTGCCCGACTGCGTTGTCCCAGCGGCTCGCGGTGCCTGTCGTGGTCGTCAGGTCGACGAGGTACCGATCGCTCCCCGCGGCTGAGGCCGCCGTCGCCAGCACACCGTCGTTGACCGATTTGACGCTGCCGGACCCACCGCCGCCGAAGAAGTACTCGACATTACTGACGCCCTTGGCCGGCCACTCATCGGCCGAGCGCCATTCCCATTTGCCGGGGTCGAGCATCAGCGCATAGTTGATTCGTGCGCCGCTGTCGACGCCGTTCTGAATGCCTTTGAGCCAGCGGTCGAACCAGCGGTGCTGCTCCGCACCGAGGACCCGGACGTACTCGAGGTTGACGATGCTGTCGTGCGCAGCATGGGCCCAGCCGCCCATGGTGACCCGCTGGGGGCCTTTGTAGTTGGCAAACCAGAGCATCTCGTCCCTGGCGAAGATGTCGTACCAGCCGCCGAAGTGATATGCTGGCACCGCGGCCCGATTAATGGCATCGAGTACGCCAGCCGGATCATGGCGCGACCAGGCAAAGTCGGGTGCGTCATAGTCGCGATTGACCGCGCGACGATACTGCTCGACCACGTCCCAGTTCTTTTCGTGCATGGCAAGCGCTTCGGCCCGCAAGGCGCCACTCGTGTCGGCATCGACCGGCGGCTCGGGGTAGACCTTGTCGAGGCTGTGGGTCAGGATGCCCCAGTGCTGCATGGTGTTCTCGCGGTAGATCCCGCCCTCGTACACCACGTTGTACATGTCGAACGCCGCCACGATGGGAAAGATCGCCTTGAGCGCCGGATGCGCCGTGCTGGCCGCCATGTACTGCGTGATACCGAGATAGGAGCCGCCGAACATGCCGAGATTGCCGTCGCTCCAGGGCTGCTTGACCATCCAGTCCATCACATCGTAGGCGTCGCGCGTTTCGGTCGGGGAAAAGAGCCCCTCGTACCGGCCGAACGAGGCACCGCCGCCGCGCACTTGCACGGCGACGACCGCATAGCCGTGTCGCACCAGCCGCTGCAGGGTCGGATTGACGTCGACCATCGACGGCGCGTTGCGGCGCGCCAGCGATTCCTCGCTAGCCCGCGCCTTCGACCCGAGATTCCGCACGTCGCGACTCGCCAGCACGGCCGCCGCCTCGGGCGTACCACGGTGGTAGCGCGAGTGAGTCCAGACAACTGGAAACTTGCCATCCGCCGCCTGGCCGTTGACCGCCGGGCGAATCACGTCGACCGCGAGGCGGGTGCCGTCTCGCACCGTGACGTACTCCGAGGTGCGGACCCACTCGGTGAACCGCGGCTCGTCGTACCCTTGATACTGTCCGAAGGTGGAGATGCGGCCGGCGTTCTCGTCGGCGCCACGCGGCGCACAAGCGGCCAGCATCAACACCGCAACGGCGGCAAGACTGCGCTGTAACATCCGGTTCTCGGCTGGAGGGGAGACCGTTGATTCTACGGCGTCGGCGAGACAACGCAAGGAGCGCCGCTTCGAGGTAGTGGGTGGACCCACTACCCGCTTCGAGGTCGTGATTCCACCACCCGCTTAGATTGCGCGAATGACTCGATACCTCATTGCCGCCTCGCTCGTGCTGGCCGCCCCCGTGGCTGCCCCGGTGGTCGCCCAGCCTCGCGCCGCGGTCTATGCGCCTAACGGCATCGTCGCCACCTCGCAGCCGCTGGCCAGTCAGGCCGGGCTCCGCGTCCTGCAGAACGGCGGCAACGCGGTCGACGCGGCCGTGACTGCCGCCGTGATGCTCGGGCTGGTCGAACCGATGATGAGCGGCATCGGCGGCGACCTCTTCGTGATCATGTGGTCGGCCAAGGAGCAGCGGCTGGTCGGCCTCAACTCGAGCGGCAGGGCCGGCGCGTTGATGACGCTCGAAGAGCTCAAGCGCCGCGGCCACACCCGGATGCCGAGCATCGGCGCAGAGACGATCACAGTGCCGGGCGCGCTGGCGGGCTGGCAGGCGCTGCTCTCGCGCTACGGCACGATCTCGCTGGCTGACGCCATCGCACCGACGGTGGCGCTGGCGGAGGCCGGTTTTCCGGTCAGTCCGATGATCGCGGCCGAGTGGGAGGTCATGGCGAATCCGATCCGGCAGGACCCTGGGGCACGGCAGAACCTTCTGATCGACGGCACCCGGGCCCCCAAGGTTGGCGAGTGGTTCAGCAACCCGGACCTGGCTCGGACCCTGCGCACCGTCGCGGCGCAGGGCCCCGCCGTGTTCTACGGTGGCGCGCTGGGGCGCCAGCTCGCCGACGGCATTCAGTCGCTCAAGGGCTTCCTGACGGTCGAGGACTTTGCCCGCCACGAGGTGGAGTGGATCAACCCTGTCGGAGTGCCGTTCAAAGGCTACCGGCTCTGGGAGCTGCCGCCTAACGGTCAGGGCATTGCCGCGCTCGAGATGCTCCGGATCCTGGAGCCGTACGACCTTGCCGCCATGGGTCACAACTCGGCGCCCTACCTCCACCACCTGATCGAAGCGAAGAAGCTCGCCTATGCCGATCTCGATCACTATGTCGGCGATCCGCGCTACATGACCGTCAAAGCCGAGCAGTTGCTGACCGACGAGTTCATCGCCGCTCGGCGCGCACTGATCGACCCGGCCCGCGCCTCGGCCGGCCCTGCGCATGGCGCGATCCCGGGCAGTGGCAACACGACCTACCTCACCGCCGCCGACGCCGAGGGCAACATGGTCTCCCTGATCACGAGCGTGGCCGGCGGCTTCGGCTCGGGCGTGGTCGTGCCAGGCACTGGCTTTCCGCTCCAGAATCGCGGCGTGGGCTTCAGCCTCGAACCGGGGCAGCCGAACACCGTGGCGCCCGGCCGCCGGCCGCGTCACACCATCATTCCGGGGTTCGTCACCAGGATCGGCCCCGACGGCAAGGACGAGCCCTGGATGAGCTACGGCGTAGTCGGCGGTGCGCAGCAGCCGCAGGCCCACATCCAGATCCTGCTCAACATTCTGCTCTTCGGCATGGATGTGCAGGCCGCCATCGACGCGCCGCGCTTCAATCACGTGCGCGGCGCCTCGGTCGCGCTCGAGTCGGCCATCCGGCCGGACGTGATTGCCCGGCTCATGGCGATGGGTCACGAGCGCTTCGACTCGAAGACGGTGTTCAACGGCCTGCCGGTCTTCTTCGGCGGCGCCCAGGCCATCATGCGGAGCGAGCGCGGCTACATCGGCGGCACCGAGTCGCGCCGGGACGGCGTGGCGGCCGGCTACTGACGCCCCTTCAGCTCGCGCCGGCCCGTCCCCGTTCCCCGTCCCGGACCTCGGCATGACGCCCGACCCGCGGCACGGGCAGGAACGCAGGGACCCGGCGCCGGTACTCGCGATAGCGATCGCCGAAATGGGCTATCAGGTCGCGCTCCTCGAGCCGCGTGGCGATCAGAATGTATCCCGTCGTGGCGACCGCGAAGAGCAGGTGCCCAACCGTCATGACCGGTGTGGCCCAGAACGCGATCAGGAAGCCCAGCATGATCGGGTGACGCACCAGTCCGTAGAGCAGCGGCGTCCGAAACTGATCGTCGCCGCGCATCCGACCAAGCAGGTTCGTCCAGACCTGCTCGAGGCCGAAGAGGTTGGCGTGCCCGATCATGAACGTCGACAGCAGCACGATCAGCCAACCCAGCGCAAAGAGGCCTAGCAGCACCGCGCCGGCAAGGGTACCCCCGCCCACGTCCCAGACCACCTGCGGGAGCGGACGCCAGAACGCAAAGAGGGCGAGCAGCGTCAGGCTGGCGAGCAGCACATAGGTGCTGCGCTCGACCGGCTCGGGCACGAGACGGGTCCACCAGCGTTTGAATCCGGGTCGCGCCATCCCGCTGTGCTGCACGGCAAAGAGGGTGAGCAGGAGGGCGTTGACCAGGAACGCGGCCATCGGCGAGCCCGGCGTACCGGAATCGATCGACTTCGGCACCACCAGGTTGCCAACGAATCCGATGGCGTAGAGGAAGGTGCCGAAGAAGAGCGCGTAGGCGACCAGCCCGTAGACAAGGTAGAGAGTGCGACGCATCAGAGCCTCCCGGTCGAAGGAGTATGGAGACACGGCGGGACGAACCGGCTCCCGCCCGAAAGCCTTCAGTCAGAGCAGTTCGGCAATGATCTCTGCCGCTCGCCGCGCAGCACCGGACCGGACCGGTCGGTAGCGGACGGTGCGGCCGATATCACTCGCAATCGCCTCCGCGATGGCCGCGGGCGACGCCTCGTCGAAATCCAGCTTCCGACCGGCGCCGTAGCGCAGCAGCCGGTGGTGCACGTGGAAGTTCTGTTCACAGTGATGCCGCAGCGGGACGTACAGGAAGGGTCGTTCGGCCGCCACGAGTTCCATCGTGGTGCTGAGCCCACCCTGCACCACGGCGAAGTCGGCCGCCGCCAGGTGGCGATAGAGTCCGTGCACATAGGGAAGGACCTCGAGTCCCTCCCGCTCCCCGAAACCACGCGGGTCGATCCGCGGGCCGGCAACCGCCACCATCCGGAGCACCGGCACCCGCTGGCGCGCCTCGTCGAAGGCCGCGACGGTGCGCGCCAGCAGGTCACGTCCCACGCCGGAGCCACCCACCGTGACGAGACAGACCTGCTCGTCAGGTCCGTAGCCCAGCTCGGCACGAAGCCGGCTGCGCTCCGGAAGTTCGGCCGGGTCGTAACCGCCGATGTAGCCGGAGAACCGGAAGTGCGCCTCGGTCCATTCGCGGATCCACGGCAGGCCGGGGCCGAAGCGCTCCGGAACGATGTCGTCCGCGTCGCCGATGAAGATCGAGCGGTCGCGGACCCGCGGGTACCGCGCGATCTGAGCGATCATCTCCGCGTTGTAGTCGGCCGTGAGTGCGGCCTCCCGCTCCCCGCCGTCCGGCATGGGCAGCCATCCCACGAAGTCGCTCAGCCAGACGTAGGCCGCGGTCTTGAGCTCGGGATTCTCGTGCAGGTAGTAGTCGAGTTCCCACGCCTCGTCGCCGATCCAGAGGTCGTACGGCTCCGCACGCACCAGATCGAGGAAGACCATGAAGTTGGCAAGCAGGATCTCGTCCATGCGCCGCCACGCCTGGAAGACGTGCAGGTCATGCTCGCCCGACTCACTCTCGATGTGACGCGACTCATTGGCCAGGTGCGCACTGGCGGGATGGATCCGCTCCCCTTCCGCCTCCAGCACGCGGGTCACGGGGTCCTGCGCCAGCCAGTCGATCTCGAGGTCCGGCACCAGCCGGCGGAGCTCCCTCGCAATCGCGAGACCCCGGCGCGCGTGGCCCAGGCCAATCGGTGAGGACACGAGGAGCGCCCGCCGCTTCCGGGCCCGCGCCCGCCGCCAGACTGCGGGCGGCGGCGCAGCACTCGGCTGCGCATCCTGATGCGCAGCGATGCTCCCGGCGAAGTCTCGCACCAGAAGGTTCACCGTCACCGGGTCGCGCCCGTGGGGACCGTGGCCGGAGCCCTCGAGGGTAACCAGCGCCCCTCCGGTGGCATGGGCCAGCGCCACGGAGCGAGCGGGCGGACTGATCTCATCCTGGTCGCCGTGCAGCACGAGCACTGGACAGCGAACCAGGCCGCACAGCGCCAGCGTCTCCGCTTCGGTGAGCCAGGGAGCCCGGGCCGTGGCGATCAGCGTTTCGGGATCCGTTTCGAGCCCCCAGGCCACGCAATCTTCGATCTGCTTGGTCGAATGCGGCTCGCTGAACATCCGCGAGAAGAAGAACTCGAGGAAGCCGACGAAATCACGACGCCAGTACGGGGCATTGTAGCGCGCCCACCCTTCCGTGGTGGCGAGCGGCTCGGTGAAGGAGTGGGCGCTGCGCACGGAATGTCCCGGGGCAAGCGGAACGGTCGCGGCAATGAAGACCATCCCGTCCACTCGCTCGGGGTGGTCCGCCGCCAGCCGGAGCGCATGCTGGGCACCAATCGACAGCGAGACCAGCACGGCGCGCTCCGTCCCGGCGGCGTCCATCACCGCCAGCGCGTCCCGGGCGTACTCTGCCGCAGTGTACGCTTCGGGGGTCTGGGGTCGGTCGGAGCGGCCGTTGCCGCGTCCGTCATAGGTCAGGACGCCGAAGTGGCGCGAGAGGTATGGTACCTGCGCTTTCCACTGCCGCGAATGGATGATCGACCAGGTGGGGAGCAGAAAGAGGGTCGGGCGGCTGCCCTCGCCGAACACCTCGTAATAGAGGCGTACCCCCTCGCGCTCGGCGTACCCGGCCCGAACCGGCTCGACGGCCCTCATCGAGTCCTCGCGGTGGCGCGGCTCCCCTCGCTCGCCGGGAGCCCGGGAGGCCGCGACGCCTGCACCCCACTTTCCAGCGCGACCAGCCAGGCATCGATCGCAGCAAGCAGCTCCGCGTGGCCGCGCCGGGTGCCCGAGAGCCGCTCCAGAATGATCCCCTCGTTCAGCGCGACCACCAGCGTGACCCAATGGTCGGCCGAGAGCGGACCCTCGAGCCCGTAACGCCGAACCGCCTCAGCGACCGCCGGCCGCATCGCATCGCACCAGGCAGCCTGCACCCGGGCCACCCGCTCGCGGAACTCCGGCCGATTCCACGCCATGGCCTGCAGCTCCCACCAGATCTTCTGGTAGGGACGGTCGTCGTCGAGGTAGCGCATCGCCGTGCGCCACTTCTCGAGGTACGGCGCCGGCGAGGCATACATCTCACGCTGCCGCGCCACCAGCCGCTCCGTGAAGCGCTCGAGCACGCGGAGGAGGAGCTCCTCCATCGAGCCGAAGTAGTAGTGGATCAGGCCCTGGTTGGCCCTCGTCTCTTCCGCCAGGCGACGCGTCGTGATGGCGGCGTAGCCGACCTCCACCAGCAGCCGCTCGGCGGCATCGAGGAACCGTTGCTCGGTGTCCTGCCGCGCGGCGGCGGCCCGCTCCGAGTGGCTGGTCATCCTCGCACTGCTTTCCGGGCACCAGAAACGCCCCGCATCGTCGCCATTCGTGCCCCCGGTTGGCTCTGCTTAGTCGTACGATTTAGTCAATTGACTAATTCTGAGATATGCTAAGGCCTCCCTCGCAGGCCGTCAAGCCTTCACGACTCGGGAACGCCGAACAGCGCGTCGTACCGGCCGGTCGCGAGCGCCGCATCGAACCGACGCGCCACGTCCGGAATCAGAGCCGGGTCCTTCTCGCCGATTTCGAGCGACACCATCACGTATGCCTCGGCGGCGCTGCCGGTAGCCATCACGCTGACGGTCCGCTCGCCAATCCGGACCTTGTCCCAGGTGGCGTACTCCCCGCGAGGCAGCACCGTCCCTCCCAGCTCCGCAACCAGGAACTCGACCACCGCGTCCGCCAGCGCCTGGCCGGCCGGCTTCAAGGTGTAGTAGTGCCCCCCGTCGTGCGCGGTGGAGATCCGACCCCGATAGGGTAGCGGCGTGAAGTTCGGTCGCTCCCTGAGACGATCGATCCCGTCGGCGCCGCGGACCCACTCGAAGTGGTGCAGCACCCAGGCGGGGTCGAGTTCGCTTCCCTCGGCGTAGCGCATCCGATTCCGGTCGATCGGCAACATCGTCGCCGTGCCCGCCACCAGATCCACGTCGAGCAACACCGTCGTGCTGACCGAATAGCCATGATAGACGAAGCGCACCAGGCTCCGCTCATCCGGTGAAATGCCGAGCGGCGGAACGTCCGACGGCTGACTGGTCTCGCTGGGAAACTGCGGCAGCGGCTGGATCGTGAGGCGGCGGGTATCGAGCACCGCGTCGCCCACCTGATAGCGACCGGGCTCGCGATAGGTGACCCGGTCGATCGTCCCCCGCACCGTCGTGCGGGACCGGTGGGCCCAGAACTGTGCCGTATCGGAGGTCAGCAGATCGGCATCGACCGTGTAGCCGCAGGGGCCGATCCGCTCGACCCGCGCCGAGTCGCCGGCCGGGACCACCAGATAGCAGTGCCGGGACGCTGCCCTGCCGGGTACAGCCGCCACCAGCGCCGGGGTCGCGCCGACGACGACTCCGACAGCTTGCGCTCGATGCGCAGCGCCCGGCACCGGTCCGTTGCTGGCCGTGTCGACCGCGAAATCCACCGGCTGGCCGCGGTGGCTGATCAGGTACTCGGCGCTGGCGGCGAGGCGCCCCCCCGATTCGGCCCAGAATCCCCATGCGATCGTGGCCACCTCGAAGTCACCGATCCGATCGACCCGAACCGGCTGGTCGCGCGGCTGGATCCGGTAGCGAATCGAGAACTTGTGCGGGGGCCACGGTTCGGATCCGCCGCGCGGCGTCGGGTACCAGGGACTCCACTCGAAGTGCCTCCGCCCGGGCCGGCGCGGTATCGGCAGCAGAAAACCGGCGAGGCTCGAGTCGCCGACCTGGATGTCGATGACCCGCTTGCCGCGCTCGGTGAACAGCTCGACCGCACCGGGCACGACCTGCCGCCCCTCCTCGAGTCGAACGTCGCCGAGCCAGAGCGGACCATCCGAGGACCCGCGCAGCACCCGAGCACCACTGACCGAGCCGAGCGCGATCCGGGCCCTGGTGCTCTCCGGGTCCGGAACCGGCTCACCCTCGGGCCAGCGAACCTCGACCATGACGTGCAACTCCTGCCCGCCAACCGTCGGCGGTACGTCGGCGAGGAGCCGGGCCGCCCCACCGATCAGAACGCCCAGACCGACCACGACACCGACCCCGACACCCAGCGCCTTGAGGAAGCCGGGATTCGGGCCGGCGGCCACGATCCTGGCGCCGATCACACCGATCAGCAGGCCGGCCATCAGGCCGAGGATGATCATGCCGACGACGAAGTAGCCGGAGCCGCCTTCGAAGCTCGAGATCCGGTACCAGGAAACCGCCCCCGACGCGATGGCGCCGGCAATGACGCCGCCGGCGGCCGCCGCGAGGAAGCCTACGAGGATGGAAAGCAGCCAGGACATGGTGGCGAGAAGATACGCCGCCAGCCGCGCGGCGCCAGCGGGTGGAGACCGGTGGATCAGCCGCTCCGCGCCGCCGGCTGGATGCCGGCGACCGCGGTGGCGGCGTCGGGATCAGAACCGCAACCCGACCGTCAGGCTGGGGATCACGTTGAACTGGGGCCCGCCCGAGTAGTTGTGGAGGATCGGGGTAGCCCGTGCCTCGATCGTGAAGGCCCGACCACCCCATGGAATGGCCACGCCTGCGCCGAGCGGGGCCACGAGGCCGCCATCGGTAGAGGTGCCCGAGACGGTAAAGTTGGGCAGCACGTTGCCCGCGTTATCGGTCCCGACCTGATCCAGCTTGGTCCGCACGGAGGTGACCCCGGCGCCGACGAGCAGATACGGATTGACGCCCGACCCCTGCGGACCGAACCGAGTCACGACTGCCCCGGTCAGCACCAGATCGCGATTCCGAATATCCAGGTTGCACCGCCCGACCACGTTGCCAGGCAGCAGGCACGCGTCGTTGCCGCCCTGGATCCGCGATTGATTCAGTCGATCGACGCTACCCTCCACCGACAGCCGGGCCCACCGGTTGGAGACGAGGCGCAAGTCCAGACGGAGCGTCGGGCCGTGCTCCGACCGGGCATCGCCGATCCGGCCAGGCATATAGGTGTAGCCGCCGGCGACGGTGATCTGTGCGGCGGCAGGGGCCTGCGAGGTGGCGAGGGCAGCGGCCGCGAACACGAAGGCGGCGGCAAGGCGGCTGGCGATGCGTGCATCGCAACGGTTACGAGTAGTCATGCCCCAAGATAGGAAGCCGCCCGAACCCAATCGTGACCCGCCCGTCCCACCCGGTCCGGTGCCAGGGGACGCCCCCGTCAAGGAGCCTGGAGGCTCGCCGCCAGCAGTTCGAGTTCTTCCCAGCGCGCGACCGCCGCGGCGAGCTCGCCGTCGATGGCGGTGAGTCGCGCCTTGGCCGCGGCGGTCGCGGATCCGTTCTTGAGGAACTCAGCGTCGGCCAGCGAGCGATAGAGCTCGTCGCGCTCCTGCTCCAGGGCATCGATCCGATCGGGCAACCCTTCCAGCTCACGGGTTTCCCTGAAGCTCAGCTTGCGACGCCTGGGCGGCATCGGCTCCGGCTTCGCGGCAGCCGGCTTGGCGGGCGCCACCGCGATCTGCGCTGCTGGCGCTCGACGCTGCCGCAGCCAGTCGGTGTAACCACCAGCATACTCGCCAATCATGCCGTTGCCCTCGAGTACCATGGTGCTCGTCACCAGATTGTCGAGAAAGGCACGGTCGTGACTCACGATCAGCAAGGTGCCGCTGAACGCCAGCAGCAGCTCCTCCAGCAGGTCGAGCGTTTCGATGTCGAGATCGTTGGTCGGCTCGTCGAGCGCCAGGAAATTGAAGCTTCGAGTAAAGAGCCGAGCCAGGAGGAGCCGGTTCTTCTCGCCGCCCGACAGCACACCAACCGGGGTGCGAGCGCGGTCGGGAGTAAAGAGAAAGTCCTGCAGGTAGCCCAGCACGTGACGGCGATTCTCGCCGATATCCACGAACTCGGCGCCGCCGGCGATCGAGTCGAAGACGGTGCGCTCGGGGTCGAGCTGATCGCGGAGCTGATCGAAGTAGGCAATCTCGAGCCCGGTGCCATGGCGCACGGTACCGTCACTCGGCGCCAGCTCACCGAGCAGGAGGCGGAGGAGCGTCGTCTTGCCGGAGCCGTTGGGCCCGATCAGGCCGATCCGGTCGCCGCGGGCAATCGTGGTGGTGAGCCCTGAGATGATGGTCCGGCCCGCCACGGTGTAACCGGCACCCTTCGTCTCCATCACCAGCTTGCCGGAGCGCTCCGCTTCCTGCGCTTGCATGGTGACGGTGCCGACGCGCTCGCGCCGAGCGCCGCGTTCCTGGCGCAAGGCGTGGAGCGCACGGACTCGGCCCATGTTGCGGGTGCGGCGCGCCTTGATGCCCTGACGGATCCAGGCCTCCTCTTTCGCGAGCTTCTTGTCGAAGAGGGCCCACTCGCGCTCTTCGTTCTCGAGGGCGGCCTCTTTGCGCGCCAGGTAGGTATCGTAGTCGGCGGCCCAGTCGACCAGGCGGCCGCGATCGAGGTCGATGACGCGGGTGGCGAGTCTGCGCAGGAAGGCGCGATCGTGGGTCACGAACACGAGGGTGCTGCCGCGCTCGATGAGATAGTTCTCCATCCACTCGATCGCGTCGACGTCGAGATGGTTGGTCGGCTCGTCGAGCAGCAGCACGTCGGGTTCGCGAATCAGGGCGCGGGCCAGCAGCGCCTGACGACGGCGTCCGCCCGAGGCGGCGCGAAACGGCAGGTCCGGATCGAGGCCGAGGTGGGAGAGCACGGTCTCAACCCGGGTCCCGAGTTGCCAGGCATCGCGGGCGTCGAGTTCGTGGTGGAGCCGGCCCATTCGTTCGAGGGCGGCCTCGTCGCCGGCGGCGGTTGCGTGGCTGGCCTCGTGGTAGCGAGCCAGGAGGGTGCCGGCATCGCCGAGTCCGCCGGCGGCGACGTCGTAGATCGAGCCATCGAGGTCGGTCGGGATGTTCTGCCCCAGCCGCGCCACCGTGAGTCCGGACCGGTGGATGACTTCGCCGCTGTCCGGGGGAAGGGTTCGATCGAGCAGGCTCAGCAGGGTGCTCTTGCCGGCTCCGTTCCGGCCCAGGACAGCGACACGTTCGCCCTCATCGAGCACAAAGCTGGCGTTCTCGAGGAGGGGGGGACCACCGAACGCTACGGTTACTTCGCGCAAACTCAGAGCAGGCATGCCCGAAGATAAGGGGACGGAACCGACAGGATGGCACAGGCTGCAGCCGAGGCCCAATCACTATATTGCGACATGGCCGAGACCCCTCGTTCCCATCGCCATATCGTTAGCCGCGTCGTACGTCCGGGGGAAACTCAACCGCTCACCGACCTGGAGTGGCTGCGCTATTCCCGGGAAGAGCGGATCGAAGCCGTCTGGACCCTGACTTGTCTCGGCATGCAGTGGTCACCGGCAGGCACCGATACTCCCCGACTTCAAAGATCCGTTGTCCGAGTTCAACGCCCAGGGCGTTGAGCGGCGGCCGCCGGCTACCGGCCCAGATCGAAACCCTCCGCCAACGGATCCGACTCGGCCAGCACAAACTGATGGGTGCCGGTGACCCAGGCGCTCCCCGAAATCTCGGGGGTCACCCCGCCCGCGTCGGCGCTCACCACGCGGACCGCAAACTGAGTTCCGATGAGCCCCGTGACCGTCAGCTCGGCACCGACCGGAAGGCGGCCCGCGACGTGTTCGTGGATTGCCAGCGCGCCGACACCGGCGCCACACGGCGATCGATCGATGCCACCGGTCCGTCCGATGACAACATCGCGGAACCCTCCACCCGGTAGCGCCTCGTAAAACAGCGCCAGGACGTAGCTCGGCCCCGCCTGGGCGAGCAGCCGCACCCCGAGGTCTACGAAGAACGCCAGGTTGTCCTGGACTGCCGCCTTGCCAGTCTGATCGGCGGGGACGAGGAGGAAAGGCACACCGCAGAACACCGCCGAGGCCACGATCTGGGCGCCGTCAGCGTCCAGCTCGACCTGGGGCTGAGTGACCGTCCCTGGTTGAGTCCGCAACGAGATCGCGGCCAAGGCACCGCCCTGATACCGCGGGGTCAGCGGCATTCGTCCGCCCGGGGTGTCGAAGTACAGGTTACCGTCGGGCCGAGGCTGGAGCCTCCCCTCGGCGAGCATTGCGGTTGCCACGCCGATCGAGCCGTGAACGCAGGTCGGGAGATACCCGCCGGTCGTCATGAAAAAGACCGACAGGTCCACCTCGGGATCATCTGACGGGCTGACCACCGCGCCGTACATGCCGCGATGACCGCGCGGCTCGTTGAGCAGGAACTTCCGAATCGCGTCGTGCTCGGTTCGGAAGACACCCATGCGCTCTGCGGCCGTCGCGCCAGTCAGCGGCGGCAAACCGTCCAGCACGATGCGGGTCGGGCCGCCGGCCGTATGGGTGTCGATCGTCGAAATCATCATCGGCTAGATCCTGAGGGTCTGGGCCCCGTCCACGACCATCTCGGCGCCGGTGATGTACTTCGCCTTCTCGGACGCGAGGAACACCGCGAGGTTGCCGACATCCCACGACTCGCCCTGCTTCCCGGTCGGGCAGCGGGCGTCGCGAAACCGGGTCATCTCGGCGATGTCGCCGCCGTAGGCCTCGGTCAGCGCGGCGCGCACGAAGGGCGTGTTCATCATCCCGGGGAGAATCGCGTTGACCCGGACCCCCGTCTTGGCATACTCGATGGCCAGCTCGCGGGTGAGCGCGTTGACGCCGGCCTTCGAGGCGGCGTAGGCGAGTGATAACGCGGGAAGCGTCCGAATCGAATTGATCGACGACACATTGATGACCACCCCGCTGCCTTGCGCTACCATGACCGGGATCGCGGCCTTACAGAGCAGGAAGATGCTCTTGAGGTTGACGGTCAGGGTCCGGTCCCAGTCGGCTTCGGTGGTTTCGGCGAGTCCGCCGGCCAGCTCGATTCCGACGTTGTTATGTAGAATGTCGATCCGGCCGTAGGTCGTTAGGCAGGCGTCGACGATGCCCTGGCACGCAGCGGCCAGGCTCACGTCGGCCTGGTGGACGGTGCAGTCCCCGCCCTCGGCCTGGATCAGTCGCTGGGTCTCGGCGGCGGCCGCCGGGTTGTAGTCGACGGCCAGCACCTTGGCGCCTTCGCGCGCGAAGAGAATCGCCGTCGCCTTGCCGTTGCCGACACCCTCGCCGACCGACCCTGCGCCGGTTACGATCGCCACTTTGCCTTCGAGTTCTCGCGCCATTGGTCCTGGTATTCCGGGTGAAGAGGGGCGACCCCGGCCTGGGAATGCCGGAGCTCACTCGCCCTCGAGAAGGGGAAGAAGATAAACTCGCGTCGAGTCAGAACCACTCCGACCGGATGGACTGAGCGCCGGTGACCGGGATCACAGCACCGAGCGGGGGCAAAGGCGTACCTTCGCTCTATGACGAAACCATCACCGCACGACCGCGGCGGGCAACCGTGCCGAGCGACAACCTGCTGCGCCGTGCTACTGGCAGCGACTGTTGCCGCGTTCTTCGCACCTGGCGTGCTGCGGGCACAGTCGACGGAGCCGGACACGCCGTCATGGCTCAGCTTGACGGCCGGACCAGCCGCGCTCCGATCGAGCTACCGGTCGGCCAGAGGATCAACCTATGCCGACTGGTACTGGGGCGCGTCGGTTGGGGCCAAGGTGACGCTGTCTCACACGGACCGGCTCGGATCGATGATTCACGTCAGCGCTTTACGTGCGCCGGACGGCGCGAACGTGGAATGGGCCACGGCCGGCTTCGAGCTGCGGCTCGGCCGCAGTCGGCAGATTCCTCTCTCGCTCGCGGCCGGCGTGATGCGGGAGCCGGGCGGCACCGTGTGCCACATGACGTGCAGTCCAATCAGCCGGGACGTAGCCGCGACGGCGGCGGCGTCGATCGGCTATCTCGTCCGAACCGGCAAGTTGGATCTCGGGCCTGAGTTTACCTGGACCCGGGGCTTCGGTGAGGGCACCCGGTACCACAGTCTCAACCTCGGCCTTCGGGTCGCAACTCG